>JAUYMF010000106.1 GCA_030698765.1 Dehalococcoidales bacterium | reverse complement strand
AATAATGACAATTTCAGTTGCCATCGCAGCAAATGATTTGATTTATCTGTTAAATAACAATATGGCCATAGCGCTCATTCAGTTGGGTTATCCAATTAGTAGCCCAATAAGACTATCTAAAGACATAGCATATTTACTCATAATTATTAGTGTAGGAATACAGTTCTTCACGTTTTTTTACTTTCAAAGAGAGCCTTCATTAGGATACATTAGTAAAACGATATCTAATATCAAACTTAGATCGAAAAAAAGTTAAATTGTATTGTGAATTCATACGATACCCTTATTGAAGGTTAACCCATTTCTAGCCGGGCTATTCAATATTATGTAGGCGTAGTAAAGCCAGCATCAGCCCCTTCCTCTCAAACACCAGTTCGGAATGCTTCCAGCGCGGACTACCAATTTGGTAACATCGTTACCCTAAATACCGCCGTCTTAGCTAACCCCCGCCAGCTTCGCATTCCTAATCATAACGGTAGGATTGGGCTTTTTTCTCGGAACGGGAAGCCCGCGCTCTTTGAGCAGGGCGACGTGCTCCTCCATTCCCCACTTTGCCTTATAGAGGCAGTCCTCTACAGAATTGCCTACACCCGTAAAACCTTCCAGGTCCGGTGAATAGAAAGTAAAGAATGCAGGGTCTTCAGTTGCTTCTATTATGAGAGAATATTTTAAATCTATCATTCTATTTGCCCCCTTTCCTCTTCAATCCGGCTGCCTTCAAAATTGATTCACAAGTGCCTGTAGGAATCTCCCTGGAACCATGATAATCCACACGAATTAGTTTATTCAAGCCCTCTTTGCCGTAGTAACGGACAGAGCCCTTTTCCTTGATAAGCTCGAAGCCGTTTCGCTCTAGAAGTCTGGCTAATTCGCTGAACTTCATAGTTTATGAGAATTATCCTCTTAGGCAGACGTTCTAATTATAACATACTGGAGTGAACTTCTGGTTTCTCACCGGCTTCTGTCAGCAGCCGCTGCAAAGCCGGAATCAGCCCTTTCTTCTCAAAAAACAGTTCGGAATGCTTCCAATGCGGACTATCGTCCTCAATCCCCGGTTATGAAGTCACCTTCCTCGCCTCAATTAGCTTGAAGATTCCGGTAGAAAGGTCGGTCACCTGTTCCAATGCCAGACCTGTCCGGGCAACATTCTCCACCGTTCGGCGGTTGATATTTGACCCCATGGTGCTGACCGGACAAGTCATTCTTTCAGAAGCTTACCTGTTCTCCGCCTCAATTGTTAGCTCCGCCAATTCATTCAGTACCCTTTTCAGGGCATCCAGCTCCCGACCGTAACCGGCCCAATCACCTGCCTTAAGGTACTCTTGAGCACGGTCATAGTGCTGCTGGGCCTCCTCAATCAGACCAGCGATGCCCACTATCGGCTCTCCCGGTTCTCCCGGTAGTGGCGGGCTGACCGGAAAGCCATCCGGCGGCGGCTCAGCGCCGAAGATAACAGCCAGGCTTTCCGCCAGTGTCGGTCTCATGGCAATACGGTCACCGGCAGCCACGATAACCCGCTTCAGCTCCGGTAATCCCTGCGTATCCGCCTGGAGGAATACCGGTTCCACATACAGAATGGATTCACCGATAGGGATCAGCAGCAGATTGCCGCGGATAACCCGGGAGCCTCCCCGACTCCACAGGGCAAGCTGCTCGGTGATGACGGTATCCTGCTGGATACGGTTCTCAATCTGGCTGGGACCATATACCAGGCGCTCCTTGGGAAAGAGGTAGGCCAGCAGTTTCCCGTAGTTCTCACCGTCACTGCGGGCGGCCAGCCAGCCGATGGTATTGTTTTTATTCACCGGGGTGAAGGGTAGCATGAGCAGGAATTCTTCCTTATCTTCACCGGGCAGGCGCATAATAATATAGTATGACTCCATCGGCTGGTCACGGTCAGCATAGAACTCCCTGGGTACCGCCCAGAGGTCTTCTTTATTATAGAATACCCGGGCGTCACGCATGTGGTAGGTCTGATAAACCATAGCCTGAACATTGAACATGTCCTCAGGGTAACGCAGGTGGGCTCGTACCGATTCCGGCATTTGCCCGGCCGGGGTGAAGAGCCCGGGGAAGATAGCCTGATAGGTACGTATCAAGGCATCGTCCGGGTCTGTTACATAGAAGGTTACATCGCCATTGTAAGCATCAATAACAGCTTTAACACTATTACGGATATAGTTGATACCACCGGCGATAGGTTGAGAATAGGGATAGCGTTCCGTGGTAGTATAAGCGTCCTGTATCCAGAACAACCGCCCGTCAATCACCACCAGATAAGGGTCATTATCCAGTTTCAAAAAAGGGGCCAGATGGTTTACCCTCTCCCTGATATTGCGGTAGTAGAGTACCCGGCTCTCCGGCGTCAACTCGTTACTGATAAGGATATTTAAATCTCCCAGCTGCCAGGCATAGACCAGGCGGCGGAAGAAACCGTTCAGGGTAACTCCACCTTCTCCCTGATAGTGAGTGTAAACATTCTCGTCACCCCTGGGATAGTCAAACTCCTGGGTACTGGTTTTTACCAGCACATATTCATTCGTTTTTTCACCGTAATAGATTTCAGGGCGCTCAATATTGATATTACCGACCGGAGGAATATCTTTGACCATAAGCACCGGCAATCCCTGCGGAGTAATCTCGTTAACCGGGCTCAAGGTAAGACCGTAGCCATGGGTATACTGCAGTTTACGGATGAGCCAGGTCTGTGCTTCCACGGATAGTTTCTCTGCGGACAGCTCCCGGGCGGACAGCATGACCTGCCGGTATTTACCATCAATGGCATAGCGGTCAATATCAACATCATTAAAATCATAGTAGAGCCGGAAGGACTGCACCTGATTATAGGTATCTTTTAGTGGACGGGGGTCCCAGAGACGGATGTTGTTGATGGTGGCCTCATTCAGTGTCAGGTCCTGCTGGCGCGGCATATCCTCCGCGGGAAAGGCTTGCTCCTCAATCCTGTTCAGGGCAAAAGCGTCCCTGGTGAACCGGATGTTATACTCGATATAGGGCCTCTCCCGCACCATCTCACTGGGTTCCACCTGAAAGCGCTGCACTATTCCGGGGAAGATACCGGTGACAATGACAGCCACCACTATCCACCCCCCGATACCATATAACGGCCAGCGCAGGTTGCGCCGCATTACGGAAACCACCAGCAGCCCCATAAAGATAAAGACCACCCCGATAAGAATCCACTGTGCCGGTAGCCGGGCGTTAAGGTCAGTATAGGTAGCACCGAAGACAACACCCTGAGGTGAGAAGACCAGCTCCCAGATACCCAGCCAGTAGCCCCAGGCAATAAGACCCAGGATGGCGACGACCAGCGCCCCGATATGGGCCACCACCGCCCGGCTATAATCAAACTTCAGCCGCTGCGCCGCATAACTGAGGAAATAGACGCCGCCGCTGGCCAGAATGGTTATTATCAGCGCCCCCACCAGCCAGCCCTGCAGCAGGTTAAGGAAAGGCAGGGAGAAAACGTAGAAGCCAATCTCCCTGTGGAAAGCCGGGTCACTGACACCGAAGGGCTGAGCGTTAAAGAAACGCAGTATAAGCTGCCAGTTACTCTGGGCTACCATACCGAAGATGACGCTGAGCAGGATTGTTCCCAGGATAACATTTATCCTGAGGATTGATTGTAGCTGGCGCACTATGGCCCATGGCCAGAAGTGCGTTTCAGTCTTGGGCGCCAGCCGTGCCGCCAGCACCATGTTCCCCAGTAACAGCAGGGCGAAGGTGATGGCGGCAATAAAGAAAACCGCCACTTTGGTCCACAGAATAGTGGTATAAACACTGCCGTAACCCAGATTACTGAACCAGAGCCACTCGGTGTAGAACCCCTTCAGTAAACCGGCCAGGATAAACAGGCCGAGGGCGCCAAGCAATATCAGAACTATCCGTGAAGTTGTCCAGCCAGGCTTATTCCCGGCTGCCGGACCCCTGCCTTTATCTTCAGGGAACCAGCGCTGCCACTGTCTGTCAAAAGAGTCCAATCCGCTCACCTCAATCTCTTAGACTTCTCTCAAAGGTACTTCAATAATATTGGAAATTATTTAAACTTGGCTCGAAGGGGATACTGTGTTGGAGACAGGGGGGTGGGTTGCGTCCACACTAAACTCAGTGCAAGTGAGAGGATAACACACCCTGATGCCATCGGTCAATGCGGACGGCGTTTTCTGGCCAAGTCGTGCGCGCTTTCGACCAGCTTCCCTGCCTCATCCATGGTCTCTCCCAGGGCAACGACCCCGTGATTCCTTAAGACGAAATAATTTAGCCATTCATGCTGCCGTAAAAACTCATTGACTTCCTTTGCCAGTTCCTGAGAGCCGCCGGGCCGTTCTTTCCGTGTAGTGGGGAGACCCATTGCAACAGCCAGATCCACCACCAGCGTATCATGGACGTGAAAGACGGCTCTGACGTCAGGTCGCAAATCATAAATCCTCAGGTGTAATAAACTCTCCCGTGATGGGGACACCCGTCCCCGGGCCGTCACTAAAATCCGGTCTCCTCTAACCTCAGCCTTCAAGACCTCGACAAGGTCTTCCCGAGCAATCGCTCCCAGACTGACACCGGTACCACTGATTACAAATCCCCCGTCAGTCCGGAAGCTCAAATTACCGGTCGTTGCCGGTGCCAGTCCCAGTTCGTCAAACCTCCTGCCCCAGCGAATAAGCCGGCTGATTCCGGCGTCATCAGGAAGACTCTCCCTTAGAAGATTGACTTCAAATCTGACCGCAGCATCCTCTTCCATTAACTAAAATTATACCACACACCCTTGACAACATCTTCAAGCCTGACTAGACTGGTTATGGCCTGACCCGCCCGTCACCCCACAGGCATTCCAGCAGACGATGAAACTATTTGAATTCGAGGCGAAAAAGATACTAGAAGAGAACGGCATCGCCGTCCCCTGGGGGAGAATCGCCCACAGCGCGGCGGAGGCTGAAGCGATTGCCCGCGAAATGGGCAGTCCGGCGGTATTAAAAGCCCAGGTACTGGTAGCCGGGAGGGGCAAGTCCGGCGGAATACTCTTCGCCAGTGACGCGGCTGAAGCCGGAAAAACCGCCGCAAGACTCCTCGGCAGCACCATCAAGGGAAACACTGTCAGCAGTTTACTGGTCGAAGAAAAACTGGACATCTCCGGTCAGTTTTACGCCTCGGTCGCTATTGACCGGCAGGCCCGGAGATACGTTATCCTGGCTTCCTCAGAGGGCGGCATCGACATTGAAGAAACAGCCCTGGCTTCCCCGGATAAAATAGCCAGGAGCTGGGCCGACCCCGCTACCGGCTTCAACCAGGCAGCCGCAGTTGAGATGCTGGGCAACTTCAGACTGGGTGAGAACGATACCGTCCGGTTCGCGGCTGTCCTTGACAGGCTGTATACGATAGCTATGGACTATGATGCCGAGCTGGTTGAGGTAAACCCGCTGGCCCGGACCGCCGCCGGTGAATTTATCGCCGCCGACGCCAGAATTATAATCGATGACAACGCCCTCTTCCGCCACCCCGAACTCAAGGGATTAAGCTCGGCAGGAGCCGAAGATACCCCTCTGGAAGCCGAAGCCAGGAAGCAAAATTTAGCCTATGTAGACCTTGACGGCGACATAGGCATCGTCGGCAACGGCGCCGGGCTGATGATGGCGACCCTGGACCTGGTGCACTATTTCGGCGGGAGACCGGCCAACTTCCTCGATATCGGGGGCGGCGGTAACGTGGACACCACCAAAAACGGACTGTTAATGGTGATGTCAAAGCCAGCCGTGAAAGCGGTGCTGGTCAACATCCTGGGCGGAATAACCCGCTGCGATGTGGTCGCCCGGGCAATTATTACCGCCCTTAATGAGAGCCGGGACAAAAAACCGGTGGTGGTCAGAATGATGGGAACCAACGAGACCGAGGGCAACCGGATGCTGCACCAGGCGGGAATAGCCACCTGCCCTGATGTAGAGGAAGCCATTGAAGAAGTCTTGAAACTATAAGGCAAAGATGAGCGTTATCATCAATAAAGACTCCAGAGTTATCGTCCAGGGCATTACCGGCAACGAAGGCAGGTTCCATACCGCCTCGATGCTCGGTTACGGGACAAAAGTGGTTGCCGGAGTGACGCCGGGCAAAGGAGGGCAGCAAATCGAAGGCGTGCCCGTCTACAATACGGTTGCTGAAGCGGTGACCGGACACGGCGCGGATACCTCCATTATCTTCGTTCCCGCTCCTTTCGCCCGCAGTGCCGCCCTTGAAGCTATCGACGCGGGCATCAAAACGATGGTGATTATCAGTGAAGGCATCCCGCAAAAAGACGCCATCGAGTTTATCAACCGTGCCCGCAAAAAGGACGGCACCGTAATTATCGGCCCTAACTGTCCGGGCATTATCAACCCGTCACTGCGAATCAAGGTCGGCATCATGCCCGACCGTATTTTCCGGCCCGGAAATGTGGGCATTATCTCACGGAGCGGCACCCTGACCTACGAGATTGCCTGGCACATCAGCCGCGCCGGGATGGGACAGAGCACCTGCATCGGCATGGGGGGAGATCCCGTTGTCGGGCTGGACTTCATCAGCCTGCTGGAGAGTTTTAAAAGCGACCCGGAAAGCGAGAGCGTGGTATTGATCGGAGAAATCGGCGGTAATGCCGAGGAAATGGCGGCGGAATACATCAGGGAAACAAACTACCCCAAGAGAGTGGTCGCCTACATCGCCGGTCGGGTAGCTCCGCCGGGAAAGCGCATGGGACACGCCGGGGCCATCGTCATGGGCAGCGCCGGGACCGCCCGCTCCAAGATTGACGCTTTCACCAGGGCAAAAGTCCCTGTAGCCGAGAAGCCCTCTGATATAGTAAAATTGTTAGTAGATGGGTAGCGCTCAGTAACAGTTACATTTGAAGAAAGGGACTGTCATTGCGAGACCATTCCGCCGCAGGCGGAAGGCTTCAGCCCGAGTTCAGCGTTCGACTGAGCTCACGCCGAAGTCCCGAGGGCGAAGCAATCTGGATGCTTGTTGCTCGTCAAGTATGAGATTGCTTCGTCGGCTCCGCCTCCTCGCAATGACAACCTGGTTCCTGAACGAAAGATTGTGTGTTACAGTCTAATAAGACGGAGAGACTTTGTCATGGATAGTAAAACACTGATGCCCCCCGGCCTGGCTTACCTTGCCGATAACATCACCGGTAAGGATAACCTGCTGGGCGCCGGGAAGGAGAGCGGGAGCCGGTGGGCTAAAGGACTCAACCTTCCCCGGGAGATGGAGACTATATTCTTTGCCGGGTGCGGCTACCAGTACGCCGGTGAACTGGAAGCATTGATGTCGCTGATGCGCCGTGTGGACAAGAGCGGCATCAGCACCGAGATGACCATGAACCTGGCCGGTTTCCAGAAAAAGCTGGGCATCGATGCCGCCGGGATATACCGCAAGGTGATGTCCCGTGGAAGCGACGCTCACGCCCGCCCCTTAAGGGATGCCGTTAAAGTGCTGCGTAAACTCGGCATTGATTTTGGCTACATGGCTGAGGAAGAGCCGTGTTGCGGGGGACTGCTGCACTACATTGGCTTACATGACGAATTCAACAATCACGCCCGAAAAGTCCATACCAAACTGAAATCGAAAGGGGTAAAACAAATCATCGGTATTATCCCTTCGTGCACCAATACGCTACGCACTTTGATGACGGAAAGCACCGGCACCAAAGACCTGGAGGTAAAGCACTTCTCCCAGGTTGTCGCCGAGAAGATAGACTCCCATGAACTGCGGTTTCCCAGGGAGGTCAAGGTTACCTACCATGACCCGTGCCAGCTGGTACGCTACATGGGAATAACCGAAGAACCCCGGCATATTCTGAGAGCCATTAAAGGCATTGAGCTGGTGGAACCAGACTGGGCAAAGAGGAATGGGCAACCTGCTGCGGAGGCGGAGGCGGATTTGAGGCTGTCTTCCCCGAGCTGAGCCAGATACTGGCTGTAAACCGGACGAAAGAACTGCTGGATACCGGGGCCGAGATTATCATCACCAACTGCCCCGGCTGCGTCCTGCAACTGGAGACCGGGCTCAAGGAACTCAAGACCAGCGGCGTGGAAGTGCTTGACCTGGCCCAGGTCGTGGCGATGGCGATGGAGGAATAATATATAGATGTCCGTTTTCAGCGATTATAAGAAAGAAATAATGGATGCCGCCCACAACCCGAAGATAAGGCTGGCTTTATCCCGGGCCATCTCCAGCTACCGGTCAAACACCAACACCGCTCTGGAGAGGTTCCCGCACACCATCAAGATGGCTGAGGAAGTCAGGGAAATAAAGATGAATGCCATCAGCAACATGGAGGAGCTTGCCCGGCAGGCCTGCGACGCTTTCGAGTACAACAAGGCCAAGGCGTATATCGCCAAGACCTCTGCCGATGCCCTGGAGATTATCGCCGGGCTGATTGGCACCAAAAAGCTAATCGTTAAAGGTAAAAGCCTGACCGGGGAGGAGATTCACCTGCGGGAGTACCTGGAAGAGCGCGGTAACGAGGTCTATGAGACCGACCTGGGTGAGTTTATCCTGCAAAAACTGGGCTCCAGGCCGATGCACCTTGTCTCCCCGTCCATCCATGTCCCCCGTGAGGATGTCGCCCAGCTTTTCCACCGGATCACGGGGGAAGAGTTCCCCCCGGATGATATCGAGAGGATGGTTGCCGCCGCCCGCAAACTGCTCAGGGAGAAGTACTTCGAGGCTGACTTCGGCATCAGCGGCTCTAACGTGGTAGCGGCGGACAGCGGTACGCTGTTCCTCATCGAGAATGAAGGCAATATCCGCCTGTCAACCGGCGCACCGCCGGTACACATCGCCCTGGTGGGTATGGAAAAACTGGTGCCCACGCTGGGTGACGCCTATAAAGTCGCCGAGGTGACCTGGAGATACGCCAACTACACCGTCCCCGGCTATGTCAGCCTGGTATCCAGCCCGAGCAAGACCGGTGATATTGAGAAAGTGACCACCTTCGGCGCCCACGGCCCGAAGGAGTTGCACGTTATCTTCATGGATGACGGCCGGACGCAACTGGCCAAGCACCCCATCCTGAAACAGGCGCTGTACTGCCTGAGATGCGGCGGCTGTCTCTACGAGTGCCCGGTCTACGCGATAACCGCCGGTTATTTTGGTGACAAGTATTTTACCGGCATCGGCGCTGTCTGGGCAGCCACGATCAGCCGTAATGTGGAAAAAGCAGCTTCCTTGGCCTACACCTGCCTTACCTGCGGCCGGTGCAAGGTGAGATGCCCGATGGAAATCAATGTTCCGGAGATGGTAATCGAGCTCAGAAAATTAATCATAGGGGGTGACCATTCAGGGCAAATTAAATTGACTCCGTAGGGGGCAGTAAAATATTTGTTAGGGGGGTGAAGTATGTCAAACAAAATGACTAAAGAGGAACTCCTAGCTAAAGCCCGCAAACCGGCGGAGGATGCCATGAAGTTACACCCGTTCTATCGAGGCAAGATGCAAACCGTTCCCAAATGCATGATTCGCGACTTTAATGACTTCGCCATCTGGTACACGCCGGGGGTGGCCGCTCCCTGCCGGGCGATAGAGGCCGACCGGGAAAAGGTCTACGACTACACCAGCAAGTGGAACACCATCGCCGTGGTCTCCGATGGCAGCCGCGTCCTGGGGCTGGGTGACATCGGGCCGGAAGCCGGAATGCCGGTTATGGAAGGCAAAGCCCTGCTGTTCAAGTACCTGGGCGGAGTAGACGCAGTGCCGATATGCCTGGGGACTAAAGACCCCGAAGAGATCATAAAAGCAGTAAAGTGGCTGCAACCATCCTTCGGCGGCATCAACCTGGAGGACTTTTCCAGTCCCAAGTGCTTCCACATCCTGGATACCCTGCGCCGGGAAATGGAGATACCGGTATGGCATGACGACCAGCAGGGAACGGCGGCGGTTACATTAGCTGCCCTGATCAACGCCCTGAAGGTGGTGGGCAAGACCAAGAATAACGTTAAGCTGGCGGTTATCGGCACCGGCGCCGCCAACGTGGCTATACTGAGGATATTATTTGCTGACGGTTTCCCGCCGGAAAACATCATCGCCGTAGATAGCAAAGGTACCCTGCACACCGGCAGAGCCGACATCGAGGAGAAGCAGCAGGAAAACCCCTACAAGTGGGACCTGTGCCGGAAAACCAACCCGGAAAAAAGGAGCGGCGGTATTGCCGAAGCGATGAAGGGAGCCGATATCTGCATATCGCTGGCGCATTCCGGCCCGGACGTCATCAAGCCGGAATGGGTCAAAGAAATGGCCCGGGATGCCATCATTTTTGCCTGCGCCAACCCCATCCCGGAAATCTGGCCCTGGGAAGCCAAAGAAGCCGGCGCCAGGATTGTCGCTACGGGAAGGTCAGACTTCCCCAACCAGGTAAATAACTCCACCGCCTTCCCGGCCATCTTCCGCGGCACCCTGGATATCAGGGCAAAGACCATCACCGATGAAATGTGCATCGCCGCCGCTTATGAACTGGCCCGGTGCGCTGAAGACCGGGGAATACATGAGGACTACATCGCCTCGACAATGAGCGAAGAGGATGTCTTTGTCCGGGAAGCCGTCGCCGTCGCCATGAAAGCCCAGGAACAGGGTGTTGCCCGTATTCGAGCCACCCGTGTAGAGCTCACCCGGCAGGCAGCGAAAATAATCAATGGAGCCAGGGAAACCACAGCCCTGCTGATGAAAGAGGGTTTAATCCCTCCTCCACCGATTGACCAGCCAGCAGCCATTTCAAGAGGAAGGATGTAGCTTATTGAAAAACATTAACACTCAAGAGATAACGGCAACAGTCTCCCGTTTGTGCCAGGAAGCCAACTATTTTCTCCCTGACGATGTCTTGAATGCCTTGCAGCAGGCTCGTCAGACCGAGGAATCGCCTTTAGCCCGGCAGACCCTGGACCAGATCCTGGAAAATGCCAAACTGGCACGGGAAGAAGAGGTAGCGATGTGCCAGGACTGCGGGACGGTGGTGGTCTACCTGGAAGTAGGACAGGATGTCCACATCACCGGTGGCGACCTGTACCAGTCGGTTAACGAGGGAGTTCGTCAGGGGTATGACCGTGGCTATTTACGCAAGTCCATGGTCAACCAACCCTTCTCGGCGCGGGTCAATACTAAAGATAATACCCCGGCGGTAATCCACACCGATATCGTCCCCGGTGACAAGCTGAAAATCACGGTACTGCCCAAGGGAGGCGGCGGGGAAAATATGGCGCGCCTCTTTATGCTGACCCCGGCGCGGGGACGTCAGGGTATCATCGACTCCGTCGTACAGGCAGTTGACGAGGCCGGCAGTAACCCCTGTCCTCCTGTTATCGTCGGGGTGGGCATCGGGGGTACCGCCGAAAAAGCGCTAACGCTGGCCAAGCAAGCGTTATTGCGAGAGGTGGGCAAACCCAGTCCGGACGCTGAGGTTGCCGAGCTGGAGAAAGAGTTACTGCAGCGTATTAACGACC
>JAUYMF010000105.1 GCA_030698765.1 Dehalococcoidales bacterium | reverse complement strand
GTTAAGAAGATTGACCCCGGGGCGGTGGTGATTATGATGACCGCCTACTCGGTAGAAGACCTGGTCAAGAAGGCGATAAACGAGGGCGTTTATACCTGTATCTACAAGCCCTTTGACATGGAAAAGGTAATAGCCTTGATTACGGATACAATCAAGGGAAGGAAGGAGTAATGCCCGCGGACACTACCGTGATGGTGGTCGAGGATGATATCGGTACCCGGATAACCCTGTGCGGCATACTGGAGGATGCCGGTTACAGCGTTATCGAGCTGGAGAGGGGCGCCGATGCCCTCGAGATGATTCGTGGGTGTCCTTTTGAGGCCGTTATTACTGATATCAGGCTGCCCGACGCCAGCGGAATGGAGATACTGGAACTGGCCAGAGAAATGAATCCTGAAGCGATTGTAATAATGATGACCGGTTATGCCAGTGTGGAAACGGCAATAAATGCGGTAAATGATGGCGCTTATGCCTATTTTGTTAAGCCCATCAACCCCGACGAGATGAAGACCGCTATCGCTAACGCCCTGAAGCAACAAAGACTGGCATTGGAGAATAAGGGACTGGTAGCCAGTTTGCAGGACACCAACCATCTCCTGCTTGAAGCTAATGAAGAGCTGAAGAGAGCGACCGAGGCAAAGTCCGAATTCCTGGCTCACATGTCCCATGAGCTGCGTACCCCTCTTAATGTTATCATTGGTTTTTCCGAGCTGATGCTGGATAAAGTGCCCGGAGAGATTAACCGCGAGCAAAGGCAATGCCTGAATGATATTTTGCAGGGCGGCCGCCAATTGCTGAGTTTAGTCAATGATATTCTTGACCTGTCCAGAATAGAATCCGGCAAGATGGAGCTCCGGCTGGCGGATTTTGCAATAGGTAACCTGGTAGAACCGTTGAAGAGGGTTATGGTCCCCAGGCTGGCACAGAAGAAGCAGGAGTTTACGATCATGATAGGGGATGCGCTTCCCCCGGTGAACGCTGACACAGACAGGGTGGTACAGGTGCTCATCAATTTACTGAGTAACGCCAGTAAGTTCACCCCGGAGGGCGGCAAACTGAAGCTTGAAGCGGGCAGGGAAGACGGCTGTTGTTATGTCAGCGTAGTCGATAATGGAATTGGCATCGCCAGGGAGGAGCAGGAAAAGATATTCGAGCCTTTCTACCAGGCAGACAGCGCCGCAGTCAGAAAGAAGAATGGTACCGGACTCGGTCTGACTATTGCCCGGCAGATAGTAGAAATGCACGGCGGACGAATCTGGGTAGAGAGCGAATCCGGTGAGGGGAGCAGGTTCACCTTTACCCTGCCCTTTACCCGGTCCGGTGAATATGCTTAAACAGGGGGGAAAAAAAGATGGGGGAGAAGATACTGGTCGTCGAGGATAACCCTCAGAACATGCGGTTGATTGAAATGACCCTTGGCGCTGAGAAATATGTTCTGCTCAAAGCGACCAGCGGGGAAGAGGCGCTGGATATGGTCAAACGGGAGCAGCCAGACCTCATCATCATGGACATACAGCTTCCCGGAATGAGCGGCCTGGAGGTGGTCAAGGAACTGAGGGAAGCCCCGTCATTTAGCCGGACCCCTATCATCGGTCTGACTGCCTACGCCATGAAAGGGGACAGAGAGAAGGTGCTGGAGGCAGGGTGCAATATGTACCTGTCAAAGCCCATCAGTACCCGTGAACTACCCGGGATAATTTCCGGACTGCTGCGACAGCAGTCAAACGGAGGTGGAGGTGCTTGCCAAGAAGGTGCTGGTAATTGATGACGACACCACTTTTCTCAGGCTGGTTGACCAGATCCTGACCCGGCAGGGGTATGAGGTATTCAAGGTCGGTGACGGTCAGGAAGGACTGCGGCTACTCTTTGACGAGAGGCCGGATATCGTCCTTCTGGATGTGGTCATGCACGGGATGACCGGCTGGCAGATCTGCCAGCGTATCCGGGAAGTTACTGATATACCCATCATCATGCTCACCGGACAGCATAAGGCGGAAGGGGATATCGTGCGCGGGCTTGACTACGGTGCGGACGAGTACCTGTTTAAGCCGGTGGGCAACCGGGAACTGGTAGCCAGAGTGCGGGCCGCGCTGCGGCGAGTCGATTTGCCTTCGGTTAACGGAATGAAGCAGGGAGTTACCTACAATGATGACATCCTCAACGTGGATATCGCGGCACGGAAGGTCATGGTGCAGGGAGAGCGCGTGAAGCTGACGCCCCGGGAGTTCCGTCTCTTTGCGCTTCTGGTACAGAAGGCGGGCCATATTCTTACTCACCGAGAGCTTCTGGAGAACGTGTGGGGCTGGGAATATATCAATGACCTGGACTATGTGCGTATCTATATTTCCCATCTGCGGCAGAAGATAGAGCCAACCCCGGCTCTGCCCAGGTATATCCTGACTGAACCGGGAGTCGGTTACTATTTCCAGAAAGCCGCTTGATTCTTATTCTTTCAAACCGGTGGCACTCCAACACGACCGCAGCGAATCCGCTGCTATCTGCACTGCGACTGACCGTTTACCATTTTCATATTGGCATTTCGGCCGACTGCAATACTTTGTTTACTATCATTGCCACGACGATAGACTAACGAACCTCCACCCCTCGTTTTTTGAGTTGCGCTACAATACGTAAAGACTCTTCGTCAAGTGGGTTGCCCTCAAGAACCCAGAGAGTTTCCAGATTCGTTAAGTCCGCCACCGGAGAGATATCGGTTATGCCATTATTCCAGACTCTTAGCTGTACCAACTTCTCCATTGATGCTATTGCTGAAATATCTTCTGCCTGGTTCCCATTCGGCGGAGCGAGATTCAGAACCTCCAATTTTGTAAGCGCGGCTAACGGAGATATATCTTCTATCCTGTTGCCCCCAAGATCCAGGGTCTTCATTTCGGTCATAACAGCCAGGGGAGCAATGTCTTCTACCTGATTGAACATCAATGTGAGCGATATAAGGCCGGTAAGATTAGATAAGCTGGATATATCGGTTATTTTGTTACCGTTAAGGTCAAGGTTTACCAGGTTCGTTAAATTTTCCAAGGGTGATACTTCCTGAATACTGTTACCGGCCAAATTGAGAAAAAGCAGGTTTGTGAGTCCGGCAAGCGGGGATATGTCTATAATCTGATTACCGCTGAGTTGCAGGTCGGTCAGGCCGGTAAGTGAGGCCAGCGGCGATACGTCTGTTATACGATTACCGACCAGCCACAGCTTTGTCAGATTCTTGAGAGATGTCAGCGGTGAGATATCCTCAATTGCATTCCTGTGGAGTTCGAGCGAGATAAGCTGGGTAGCATGTCCCAACCCCTCTAGACTCACGATTTCCCTGTCACTCGCTTTCAGGGACATAAGGCCATCGAGGTCGGAAGGATAGATTACGCCTTCAGGTTTGTCTATTGCTTCTCTTATCACGCTTTCAAGGTTAGTGTCAGCGAATTCCACCGCTTCCTCATTCTTTGTGGCTGGATTATCGGTAGTCGCTGGGCCACAGGCAGCGAGAATAAAAGCGGACGATAGCGCTACAGCCAGTAGTATCCGGTTTGCCAGTGCAAGTGTGCTTTTCATGAATACTCACCTCTCTTTACATTGTCTTTTATCTCGTTATCGGATAACTCTCGATCCTCTGTTGATCACCTTGGTCCGTTCAATGCTGACCAGAAAGAACCACTGTTCATCCTGAAATTCCAAGGTTACCATTGCCCATCCTTCTCTGGTATGATCAGTTTCGCCGGTATCCATATTCCGTGTGACGACGATACTTTGCACCGCCTCTATTCTCTCAACGGTTGCTCCCTTATCCAGGAGTTCCTTGAAATTGTGGTCCAGTTTTGCTACAGATAAAACCTCTCCCCGCTCTTCGCCCGTAATATAATGCCGCTCCTCATAAATAGACCCGGTCGGGATAATATTGGTTATCTCTTTAATCACAGGTTGATTGCCCGTGGTATCGACCGTTGCGATGATAATAGTGCCTCCCCGGCTTTCAATCGTAATCTCTAAAAGATTTGTTCCTATATTGGAAACTGCGACAGCTTCCATCTCGTCATTTGCCAAGGCAGCCTGCACTTCCCGGCTGGCCAGAACTGTATCGATGGCCATCGCTGCTGCAGATTGGGGCTGGTTCGCCGGGATTATGACCGCGAATATGAAAATAAATATTAATACCCACGCCATCGAAGTGGCAATAACGGTCCTCCAGACCAGGGGCCGGAATTTCAGGAAGCTTAACCAGGCTAATCGGCCACGACGAGATTTAATTTCAGTGTATTCCTTGAGCAGGGCTGCTCTTAGTTCCCGCCGATGGACTTCCAGTGAGATATCCGGAAGGTATAGAGCTTCCAATCTTCTTATTAATTCTTCGTTCGTCATTTGTTCACCCGGGATTCCATCATTTTGCGTAACCGTTCGATGCCACGGTGGAGCAGAGATTTTACCGTCCCTTCCGGTTTCCCCAACACGCCGGCAATATGATTTATGTCCATGTCTTCAAAATACTTGAGAGTGATTACCTCCTGATATTTTGACGGAAGCTTTGAAATATATTGCTGAAGCTCAAGGTAATCTTCGTGCCTCCTGAGTTCACTCTCTCCTGCTATCAATTCTCCTCGCAAAGCAGCATTGCTTTCGTTCGCTGTTAATTCATAACTTACTATGCGCTTTTCTTTGTGATACTGGTTTACGATCTCGTGGTTCGCAATCCGGTAAAGCCAGTGTGAGAACGGAACTCCCTGCCACCGATAGTTCTTAATATTCCTCAATGCTTTAAGAAAAGTACCGGAGGTTATATCTTTCGCAATTTCGACATTTGCACAGCGTCTGAGAGCATAGCCGAATATCTGGTCATAGTACCGATCGTACAATTCACCAAACGCTTCAGGGGAGTATCTTGCTCGTTCGACCAGTTCTTTTTCTTGCTCCAGATCCATCCTCCAATTATATACAACAGATGAGCGGGGTAAAAAGTTGCACAAGAAAAATATCTGGCAGATGATAATCAGCCGATTGCAATGCGAAACATTGCTTAGGTTCTGGCACCCGCGGTTGACGCCTAAATAGGCTTATGCTAGTATTAAAGCA
>JAUYMF010000104.1 GCA_030698765.1 Dehalococcoidales bacterium | reverse complement strand
CATGTCCATGTGGCGGGCAAAACCGTGGCAGATTGCCGAAAAGCTGTCCGAGAAGACCGGCGTTAAGGTAATTGCCGCCCGGGACGGCATGAAGTTCGACCTGGCGCAGGTGGACAACATCCCCGATTAATCCGTCCCCGATGGCGACCCCGATGAGCCTTTTCCGCATCGAAGCTGGTCTATCTCCCTCAAATTAAAGTATAATGGTTCTTGTGAAAAACGATCCACCCAATCTCGACAAAATACTGCATCAGGTTACCAAACCGGCCCGCTATACCGGTGGCGAGTGGAACAGCATCGTCAAGGACTGGGAGAAAACGCCAATCCGGGTTGCCCTCATCTACCCTGACGTATATGAGATAGGCATGTCCAACATGGCTCTCCCCATCCTCTATGAACTGCTTAATGCCCGGCCGGATGTCCTGGCGGAAAGGGCCTACGCTCCGTGGGTGGATATGGCTGCCGCCTTACGCTCCGCCGGTATCCCCCTGTTCAGTCTCGAGTCACGGCGGCCATTAAAAGAGTTCGATATCATCGCCTTTTCCCTGGGTTATGAGCTTACCTACACCAATGTCCTGGATATGCTTGACCTGGCCCGGATACCGCTACTGGCATTGGACAGAAATGACTCTCATCCGGTCGTCATCGCCGGCGGCGGTACTGCCCTCAACCCGGAACCGATGTCCGACTTTATCGACCTCTTTGTCATCGGTGACGGTGAAGAGGTAGTCCCCGAGTTGCTGGACAGCTTCCGGGACTGGAAAAGCCGGGAGCAGGGAGCTATTAAAGAAGACCTGCTCCGTCAGGTAACAACCATCCCGGGTATCTACGTGCCCTCTCTGTACCAGGTGGAGTACCTGGCTGACGGCCAAGTAAAAAGCATTGTCCCGGCCGTGCCTGAAGCCAGCCCCACTATCCGCCGCCGGATAGTGACCGAGCTGCCACCGCCGGTAACCAGGCCGGTCGTTCCCTACATTGAAGTGGTGCATGACCGGGGAGCCATAGAGGTCCAGCGCGGCTGCAGCCACGGCTGCCGTTTCTGCCAGGCCGGGGTTATCTACCGCCCGGTACGAGAGCGTCCCCAGGAAGAAGTGGTACAGGCAGCCGGGGAGATTATCGCCAACTGCGGCTATAATGAGCTGTCCCTGGTCTCACTGAGCACCGGTGATTATCCCGGTATTGATGAGCTGGTCGCCAGGCTGACCCATCAGTACCCCGGACTGGCGCTCTCGCTGCCCAGCCTTTATATCGACAGCTTCTCCGTAGACCTGATGGACTCGCTCCCCGCCCATAAGAAAACGGGGCTTACTTTCGCTCCCGAAGCTGGTAATGAAAGAATGCGCCGCAGCATCAACAAGAATATCTCGGAAGACGAGCTACTCGAAACAACCACCGCCGTTTTCAGCAGAGGCTGGACCGGCGTCAAGCTCTACTTCATGCTCGGCCTGCCCGGAGAGAGCACAGAAGACATCGAGGACATCATCAACCTGATTGATAAAGTCCGTTCATCGGGCAGCCAGGCTAAAGGGAAGACCCCCCAGATAAGGGTCAATGTATCGACCTTTGTCCCCAAGCCGCACACGCCCTTTCAGTGGGTAGCCCAGGAGGACGAAGCGGCGCTGACAGCCAAACACGAGATGCTCCAGCAGGGACTGCGCCGCAAAGGGGTCAGGTTATCCTGGCACGATCCGAAAGCCAGCTTGCTCGAAGCGGCCCTCTCACGCGGAGACCGGCGTCTGGGTAAGGTCATCCACCGCGCCTGGCAGCTGGGCTGCGTGCTTGATTCCTGGGGAGAACACTTTAATTATGAAAACTGGTCCCGCGCTTTTGCCGAAAACGGGCTTAAGCCTGAATTCTACGCTCAGCGGCAGCGCTCCCTTGACGAGGTGCTCCCCTGGTCTCATATTGATGTGGGAGTAACCCCGGCTTTCCTGAAACGGGAGTACCAGTCATCCCAAAAAAGCAGGGTAACCCGGGACTGCCGAACCGAAGCCTGCAACGCCTGCGGACTGGAAAAGCTCCTGCCAGCCTGCCGGGAGAAACTGGCGTCGAAAAGCTCTCCCTGACCGGACAGTGACAATCCTTGTTCCGTTAACCGGGGCTGCCTGAAAACGGCCGCAGAGTCCATCCCGAAGAAGATGAACTCGTCTGCCAGGTGAGTTCAGTCGAACGATAGCATAGCATTATATAAAAATTTCCGCTCCCCTTGGGGGGGTCTTGTATCAAATGTCATTCTGAGGAACGAAGTGACGAAGAATCTGGGTGCGGGTTAGCGGTGAACCGACACTCTCCACCACTCCGAAACCCTTCGCAGAGTTTATACTGAGCGAAGCGAACGTGCTCAGGGTGACATAGAGGGAATCACTTGTGATACAAAGCTTCCTGGGGGAGAGAGTACCCTGATCTTTATTCGGCTCTCCGCTTACAAATCCATCTTCACTACAGCAAACCGGGTTGAGAGGGTTGAGAGTGGGTAAAGCTGGTGAGCGCCACCACCTTATCACCATCATCGAGCCTCATCAACCTTACCCCCTGGGTGCTCCTCCCCTGAATAGTGATGCCTTTCTTGGGGTCTGTCTCCCGCACCGGCGTGCGGATGACAATTCCATCGGCGGAGACTATCATTACTTCCTGGGATGGAGTGACTACCCTGGCAGCGGCCACCCCCTCCGTCTCCGAGGTAAGCTTAAATGTCTTCACTCCGCTGCCGGCTCGCTTCTGTTTCGGATAATTACTGATAGGGGTAATCTTACCAAAACCGCCGCCGGTAACCGTCAAAAGAAAAGCATCAGGATCGGCGATATCCATACTGACCAGCCGGTCACCCGGCGCCAGCCGGATACCGGCCACTCCGCCACTGGTCCTCAGGCTGGCTCTTAAACTGGATACGGCGAACTTGATTGACTGTCCCTTCTCCGTGACTATAATCACATTGTCCCGGTCAGTAGCCAGACGCGCCGCCACCAGCTCATCCCCCTCCTCCACATCCATGGCAATGAGCCCGCTGCTGCGCACCACCGAGAACCGGTCCAGGGCCGTCTTCTTTACCTCGCCACTGCGGGTCGCCATCAACAGGTAGGTATCCGGCTTAAAGTCAGTTACTGAGACGACATCGGTAACTTTTTCATGCTCGACGATAGGGAAGAGATTGACCACCGCGATTCCCTTGGCTGTCCGTGAACTGCCGGCCGGGATTTCATAGCACTTAAGGCGATAGACCTTGCCCCGGTTAGTAAAAAAGAGGAGGTTGGCATGGGTATCCGCCACCACCAGCAGTCTGACGGCATCATTCTCCCTGGTTACCATGCCGATGATACCCTTTCCCCCGCGGTGTTGCAGCGTGTAGAGTTGAGAAGGCACTCTCTTCACAAACCCCCGGTCACTGAGCGTGACCACCACATCCTGGTGAGGGACGAGGTCTTCTTCGTGGAACTCCACCTCCCCCTGATCACTGATTTCCGTCCGCCGTGGGTCACTATACTTCGACTTTAACTCCTCGACCTCACTCTTGACCAGAGCCAGCACCCTTCTCGGATTCGCCAGCAACTCTTCCAGATAAGCGATTGTCTTCAAGACCTCGGCATACTCATCAAACACCTTCTGTCGCTCCAGATTAGCCAGCCGGCGTAATTGCATGTCCAGGATAGCCTGTGCCTGGATCTGAGACAAACCAAAGTCGGTCATCAGGTTCTGTCTCGCCTTCTCGGCCGTCTCGGACTGCCTGATGGTAGCGATCACCTTGTCTATCTGGTCCAGAGCGATTTTCAGCCCCTCCAGGATATGAGCACGGGCTTTAGCCCCTTTCAACTCAAACCGGGAACGCCGGGTGATAACCTCGCGGCGGAAATCAATATAGCACTGCAACGCCTCTTTGAGACTGATAAGCCGGGGTTGCCCGTCAACCAGGGCTACCATATTGACGAAAAAGGCCGTCTGCATGGCGGTATGCTTGTAGAGGCTATTAAGCACCTGCTGCGGTTGAGCTTCTCTCTTTAACTCGATGACGACACGCATCCCCTGACGGTCAGATTCATCCCGGAGCTCACTGATACCGGTTATTTTCTTGTTGGAAACCTGCTCGGCTATCTTCCCCACCAGGGCAGCCTTATTGGTCTGGTAGGGAAGCTCGGTCACGACAATCTGGCGGTGCCCGGTATCAGAACTATCGGTGATGAGCGCCTTTGACCGGACTATTATCCGGCCACGGCCGGTAGTATAAGCGCTTCTGATTCCGTCCCTGCCCAGGATGATACCGGCGGTCGGAAAATCAGGTCCCTTGACGAACTGGGTAAGCTCATCAACGGTCGCGCCCGGATTCTCAATAAGATAACAGATAGCCTCACATACCTCTCCCAGATTATGGGGAGGAATATTGGTTGTCATTCCTACCGCAATTCCCGAACTGCCGTTAACCAGCAAATTAGGTAACCGTGTAGGCAGCACCAGAGGCTCGGTAAGACTATCATCAAAATTGGGCGTGAAGTCGACCGTTTCCTTATCAATGTCAACCAGCATCTGCCCGGCAACCTCAGCCAGGCGGGCTTCAGTATAACGCATGGCGGCCGGCGGGTCGTTATCAATACTGCCGAAATTACCCTGCCCCTCGACCAGCATATAGCGCATCGAGAAATCCTGCGCCATGCGCACCATCGCATCATAAACGGAGGTATCGCCGTGGGGATGATATTTACCCAGCACCTCGCCCACAATACGGGCGCTCTTCTTAAAGGGAGTATTGTAACGGATCCCCATACCATCCATAGCGAAGAGAATGCGCCGATGGACCGGCTTCAGTCCATCCCTCACATCGGGCAGAGCGCGGGAAACGATGACGCTCATCGCGTAGTCAAGATAAGAGCTACGCATTTCATCTTCGATGTTTATCGGCCGGGTCTTACCTAGAACCATAGCAGCATAAACCTCCTATTCTTCGCTTTCCACATCATCATCACCATCCGTAACGTCCCCTGATAATACTTCCGTCTCCTCGCCGCCGATGATGGTATAGCTTGGCTCTCCGGGTAATTCCTGCTCGTACTCAATCTCGCGCCGGATAATCCTGTCCCCTATCCTGTCGGCAACATAGGGCCGCAGGCCCTCGGTACTTTTCGGCGGTGGAAACGAGAGACGCCCCATCTGCTCGGGACTCTTGAACACCTCCCTGATAATGACCTTCACCGCGTCTTCCGTGGAGCTGATAATAGCCGCCGAATACCTGTTCCCGCCCTCTATCAACTTGACCAGACGTTGTCCGTACCTGGGGTCAACCTGTCCCAGGTACTCGCCCCGGCTGTTCTCCGCCAGTAAATTAGACCCGGATACCTTCAGCTCTACCCGGCTACCAGCCACCATTTTAGCCAGTACCCCCGGTGGCGCCAGGTTATATAAATCAACCACTCCCGCCCGGCCCACCTCTTCGATGAATTGATTGGGCTCAACCTTCTGGTAATCACCCACCGAAGTATCCGTCGCCTCGTCCAGATGGGACAAACGGTTGAAATTTTTGCTGGCGATAGAATTGTAGGGATCAAGCTCTATCGCTTTCTGGTAAGCTTTCTTCGCCCCGGAATAGTCCCCCAGCTCCATATAGGCCCTGCCCAAACGGTTATAGGCCTCAACATCGTCAGGAAAAAGTTCCAGCAGGCCCTGATTAGCCGCTACCGCCTCCTCCCAGCGACCCTCCATCGCCAGGGCTATCGCCTGTTTACTGGACTGGCGTCTCAGCCTTATCCCTTCTTGCTCCTGATATGACATGCCGAATATCTCCCTGAGATTTAATCAACCCTTCATTTTACTCCAGCCAAACCAGTTAAACAAGGCTATTTCTATACATCCAGCTTAAATACCCGGTGCAAGGCGTTGACCGCATCTTTAATCCTGGCTTCATCAATAATACAGGTTATCCTGATCTCGGACGTAGAAATGAGCTGAATATTTATCCCGTGTTCACTGAACACCCTGAACATGCTGGCGGCATATCCCGGCGTATTCTGCATTCCGGTACCGACGATACTGACCTTACCCAGGTGAATATCACTGACACACTCGGTCGCCCCGATTGACCTGGCGATAGGTTCCACCACCTTCATCGCCTGGCTGAGCTGGCTCTTGGCCACCGTGAAGGTCAAATCCGTGATTTTGTTGATACTAGCATTTTGCACGATAGTATCGATGCTGATATTGGCTTCGGCCAGCGGCTCGAATAGAGCCGCGGCAATACCCGGACGGTCAGGAACACCAACCACCGTTATCTTGGCCACATCCAGGTCATGAGCAATACTTCTCACCTTGTTGCGTACTTCCATTGATGCTCCTCCATGAATCAGTGTCCCCGGCTCTTCCGTAAAACTTGAAGCCACCATAATGGGGATGTTAAACAGTTCCCCCAGCTCAACTGCCCGGGGGTGCATTACCTTGGTCCCTTCGCTGGCCAGTTCCAGCATCTCCTCATAGCCAATCTCAGGCAGCTTTTGCGCCGTGGGTACAAGCCGGGGGTCAGCGGTATAGACCCCTTCCACATCGGTATATATCTGGCAGACCTCCGCCCCCAGACTGGCCGCCAGGGCCACCGCCGTAGTATCAGACCCCCCCCTGCCCAGCGTGGTTACATCCATTTCTTCAGTGATCCCCTGAAACCCGGCCACGATAACAATATTCCCTTTCTCAAGCTCCTTGGTTACCCGTTTCGCCTCAACCTTCAGGATGCGGGCCCGGCTGTAGGTAGCATCAGTCTGTATCCCCGCCTGAGCGCCGGTAAGGCTGATCGCCTCGTAGCCCATATCCCTCAGGCTCATCGCCAGCAATGTGCTGGAAACGACTTCTCCGGTGGACAGAAGAACATCCAGCTCCCTCTCGCTGGGCTGTTCGGTAATCTGGTAAGCCAGACTGATTAGATCGTCGGTGGTATCTCCCATCGCCGAGACGACCACCACGACCTGATTACCCTTTTCCCTGGTAGCGGCAATACGCCGGGCCACGTTCTTGATCTTCCCGGCATCCGCCACTGACGAACCACCGTATTTCTGAACAATCAAAGCCATTTATTCCTGTCCTTTTCTGACCAATCTGCCCATAATACTACACCCCGGGTCAATAAACAAGTCTCTTCCGGCAGCCTCGGTTTCGGTGAACCTCAGCGCACCGTTGGGAGCGAAGCCGGGACCCCAGAGCAAAAAGGGGACCGGCTCCGGGCTGTGCGTCTGCGTCCTGACCGGAGTCGGGTGGTCAGGCATCACCAGCACCCGCAGGGCGTCCCTGCGCCAGGAACGGAGCCGGCGGGCAATTCCCTTATCCACTCTCTGTATCGCTTCTATCTTATCATCAATCGAGCCGGCATGCCCCGCTTCATCCGCCGCCTCAACGTGAATAACCGCCAGGTCATACTTACCGAGCGCCGCCAGCGCCCCTTCCGCCTGGGCATCGAAATCATTATCCAGCCCGTCTTTCACGCCGGGTATCTCCAGGACCCCGATCCCCATCATCAATGCCAGCCCCCGCAGCACATCAACCGCTGAAGTCAATGTCGCCTCCAGACCGTAGACCTGCCGGAAAGACGGCATCCCCGGCGGGCGCCCGCTTCCCCAGAAAAGCCAGACCATAGTGGCCGGAACCTCTCCGCGCTCCTGCCGCCTGATATTCACCGGGTGAGTCCGGAGCACTTCCCTGGAACGCTCCATCAGCTCCAGTAATATCTCGCTCCCCTCCCCCCGGGGCAGAAACTCAGCCACCGGCTTACCCGGAATGTCATGCGGGGGGGTACACTGAGCCCGCAGCGCCGGTTCATACCCCCTGAGCTTACAAATGTGGCGGTAGCTGACGCCGGGATAAAAGCGGACCCGGTCATCGCCCAGGCTTTCATTCAATGCCGAGATGAGCGACTGCGCCTCTTCAGTGCTGATGTGTCCGGCGCTGTAGTCCCGCATCTTACCATCGCCGACCGCCACCAGATTACAGCGGAAAACGACCTCACCCTCAGTGACCGGAATCCCCATACTGGTAGCTTCGATAGCCGCCCGGCCCTGGTAATAGACACGCGGGTCATAACCAAGCACGGACATACAGGCGGCATCGCTGGAAGGCTCCATCCCGGCGGGTACGGTACGCGCCCGTCCCACTATACCTTCCCGCGCCATAACATCGAGGCTGGGGGTCTGCGCCAGTTCAAAGCAGGTCTTGCCGCCCCTCTCAGGGAGTGGCAGACCGGCGGCGCCGTCAATTATCAGAACGCAATACTTCAAAGTCGGCAATTCTATACCATCTCATAATTTACTACCTTTTGCGGCAGGTGTAAATAACCATCACTATTGAAAACTGGACAGCGGTGGGTTCATTCAGAACCGGTCACTTGTCTTATTCCGCCCGTCAGCTTATAATGGATGCTTACGGGGCGTAGCGCAGTCGGTAGCGCGCAGCGTTCGGGACGCTGAGGCCGGAGGTTCAAGTCCTCTCGCCCCGACCAGTATTTTTTACTCCACCCTCCTCTTCGCCTCTTCCCACAGGGCGTTCTGCTCGGCAAACGAAAGGTCGGCAAAGCTCATCCCGCGCTGGCGGCAAAGCTCTTCCATAGCCGAGAAACGGCGGTAAAACTTCCGGTTGGCTTCCCTCAGCGCCGCCTCAGCATCAATCTCCAGATGGCGGGCAACGCTGACCAGGGTAAAGAGCAGATCGCCGAACTCCTGCGCTCTCTGCTCATCGGTAGCTGACTGCTTAAACTCGCCGACCTCTTCAACCAGTTTGTCAATCACACCGTCAATATCCTCCCAGTCAAAACCGACCCGCGCTACCCGGCGCTGGATTTCCTGGCTGTAACCCAGGGCCGGCATCTGTCTGGGGACACCATCCAGCATTGAGGCATCGCCGCGCGCTTCACGCTTAATATGCTCCCAGTTGCGCAGCACTTCCGCGGTACCGGTTACTTTCAGCGACCCGAAGACATGGGGATGACGCTGCACCAGCTTGGTGCTGATACCGGCCAAAACATCCCCCAGCTCGAAGTCCCCGGCTTCACGGGCAATCTGGGCATGCATCACAATCTGCATCAGCAGATCGCCCAGTTCTTCGCGGAGCTTCCCGGTATCCCCTTCATCAAGCGCCTCCAGCACCTCATAGCACTCTTCGAGCAGGTTTTCCCGCAGGGAAGCGTGGGTCTGCTCCCTGTCCCACGGACAGCCATCAGGCGCCCGCAGCCGGGCGATGATATCAACCAGCGTATCAAACCGCTCCAGGTTTTCCGGTAAAGACAAAATACCTCCTAATCGGAAGGCAATATCGCGCCGATAAATTGCCGCTGCCCCCGCAGGAACTCGGCGGCGGACATCACTCGCTTTCCCTCCATCTGCACCCGCAGGACACCTAATATCCCCTCACCGGTACCTATACCTAAAACCGCTCCTCCCTCGTCATTCAGAGCAATAACCTCCCCCGCCTTCCCGGCACCTTCCCCGGCTAGAGGCACCGCCTCGATTATCCTGAACTGCTTTCCCAGCCAGCGGGTGTAGCACCCCGGCCAGGGGTGAAAGGCCCGTACCCGCCGCCAGATAACCCCCGCCGGGAGCTGCCAGTCAATCTCCCCCTCCCCCTTGGTAAGTACCCTGGTATAGGTAGCCGCAGCCTCATCCTGGGGCTGAGGAGTGATCTCGCCTTTGACCCAGCGGGGCAAGACCTCCAGAAGCAGCCCCGCGGCAACACGGGACAGCTTCCCGGCAAGCGAACCCGTAGTATCCGAAGCTGAAATTGGTATCTGCGCCCTGGTCAGGACGGGGCCGGTATCCATGCCCCTGTCCAGCAGCATGATGCTCACCCCGGTGAACTCTTTCCCCGCCAGGATAGCCGCCGCCACCGGTGAGGCCCCCCTGAACTCGGGCAGCAGGGACGGATGGATGTTGATGCAGCCATGAGCGGGAACATCCAGGACCGCCTGCGGTAGAATTTGACCAAAGGCAGCCACGACCAGCACATCAGGCTGCAGCTCAGCCAGTTGCGACACAGCCGCCTTATCCTTAAAATTGACCGGTTGCAGAACGGGGAGGTTCCGCTCCAGCGCCGCCCTCTTTACCGGGGAAGAGACCAGAGAACGGCCCCTGCCCGCCGCTCTGTCAGGCTGAGTATAAACGGACACCACCTGGTATTGATCGAGAATTAGCCGCTCCAGAGAAGGCACGGCGAACTCGGGAGTACCCATAAAAATAACTCGCAAACCCAGTCCTCCCGCCAGTAATTGTAACATCAAATATTTTCGATAACAACAATTCCCCCCACGCCTATCAGTGAAATACTGGTCAAAACCAGAAGCCTGACAGACCTTGCAAGAGCAAAGGATAGGCCGAAACTGACCAGCAACCAGTGACACAAACCTTGCCAGTAAGGATGGCCGGTATTATCCTTGGTAATGTTCCCCGCTAACTAGCCCCGGTTGTTACCATCATCACTGAAAGAGCCTGAATGACGCCTCATCTTTGGGGGTTAAATCTTTAAGGGTACCGAAAACGGAGAATGCTTTGACGGAAATCAGGTCAGCGCAGCAAATCTGGAAAGCTGCCTTAGGAGAACTCCAAATCCAGGTCAACGCCCCAAACTACCGCACCTGGCTGGCAAACACCGCAGGTCTAAGCTATCAAGACGGTCAGTTTGCCGTTGCCGTACCCAATACCTTCGTCGCTGAGTATCTGGAGAAGAACCAGCGTTCCTTGATTGAAAGAGTGCTTACCGGTCTCACCCGGCACGAAGTCCGGGTACAGTTCAGGATAGACTCCTACCAACAGTACCCTGCGAGGAGCATCCGGGAGAAAAATATCCCGGCGCAGCAGGCCAGCTTTCCCCTGCTTAACCCGAAGTATACTTTCAGTTCCTTCGTCACCGGCAGCAGCAACCAGCTAGCCCACGCTGCCGCCCTGGGGGTAGCCCAAAACCCGGGACACAGCTACAACCCGCTCTTTATCTACGGCGGGGCGGGACTGGGCAAGACCCACCTTTTACAGGCTATCGGCAATATGTCCGTAGCCAACAATATGAATGTCCTCTACGTCAGCGCCGAAAAATATACCAACGACCTGATGCAGGCAATCCGCGAGAATAAAACCGAGGCTTTCCGCAATAAATACCGCAGCGTTGATATGCTGCTGGTTGACGATGTCCAGTTTTTCAGCGGTAAAAAGCAGACCGGAGAAAACTTCTTCCACACCTTCAATGAGCTGCATGACGCTAACCGCCAGATTGCCATCACCTGTGACCGTCCCCCCAGGTCCATAGCCCTGCTGCCGGAACGGCTGCGTTCCCGGCTGGAATGGGGATTAGTTACCGATGTTCAAGCGCCCGACTTTGAGACACGCCTTGCCATCCTGCAGGCCAGGGCCAAACAGGAACCCATCGACATTTCCGAGGACGTGCTCGAACTTATCGCCCTCCAGATTCAGCAGAACATCAGGGCGCTGGAAGGCTCTCTAAATCGCGTTGTCGCTTACGCCCGGCTGGTCAGGACCATGCTCACTCCGGCCCTGGCCGCCCAGGTGCTGAAGGATATCGCCGATAATGAAACGAAAGCCGCCCCGGTCACACCCGCTCTGATAATGGAAGCCGTGGTGAGCAGTTTCCAGCTCACTCCGGCCGACCTCAAGGGACGGAAAAGGGATGCTGAGACCGCCCTGGCACGCCAGGTGACGATGTATCTCATCAGGCAGGAAACCGAGTGTTCACTGGCCGAAATCGGGCGGGAACTGGGGGGTAGAAGTCCGGCGACAGTCAGCTATGCTTATCAAAAAATATCCAGTGATATCAACAACATTCCATCCCTGAGACGGAAAATATTTGAAATCCAACAAGGGTTACATGTTGTTTCCCCCGCTGACTAACCTCTCTTTACCTAACTTTTCCTCACTTTTCAACCAATCACCCTGTAAAATTTGATAAGTCCGGCTGCCTTTTCATAACTTCCAAAACCGCCCTGTGTATTATCGTCTCTTTCCCTAACCCGGTGCCAGATTTTAACCCTGCGTCAATTCGTGCTAATATTACTAATACTAATCTAAGTAAAAGTACTTATAAAACTATAGGAGTTTATTAATTATTAAGCGTGTTTGATAAAGTAGAGATAACAGTAAGGGCTGGCGGTGGCGGTGATGGCGCGGTGAGTTTCCGGCATGAGAAGTATGCTGAATTTGGCGGTCCTGACGGCGGTGATGGTGGAGATGGTGGAGACGTAATTATTCTGGCTGACGCCGGAATTACCGACCTGCGTATGTTCAGGGGGAAAAAGGTATATTCGGCGGGCAGGGGCGAGAATGGGAAGGGCAAGAAGCAGCACGGCAAGAAGGGGAAGGACCTGGTATTAGGGGTGCCGGCGGGCTGCGTTGCCTGGAGGAATACACCATCCGGTAGTGGAGAGATGGTTGCTGATCTGGAGTTACCCGGCCAGCAGGCGGTGGTAGCCAGAGGAGGCAGAGGGGGGCTGGGTAATGTTCACTTTGCCTCATCAACCAATCAGGCGCCGCAGCTGGCGCAAAAGGGAGAGGCCGGGGAAGAGATCTCGCTGGTACTGGAGCTAAGGCTTATTGCCGATGCCGGCATTATCGGTTATCCCAACGTCGGTAAGTCCACCCTGCTGACAGCCGCCTCCGCGGCCAGACCTAAAATAGCCGGTTATCCCTTCACCACTCTTGAGCCGGTACTGGGGCTGGTTGAGGTCAATCAGCGGAGCTTTGTCCTGGCTGAGGTGCCGGGGCTGATTGATGACGCTCACCTGGGACGGGGGCTGGGGCATGATTTCCTGCGCCACGCTCTGCGTACCAAAATACTGATCCACCTGATAGATGGCGCCTCGGCGTCTCCCGTGGAAGATATGCTGCGGGTCAATGCGGAGCTCAGCTTATTTGACCCGGCCCTGGCGCAAAAGCCTCAGCTCGTGGCGGTAAACAAGGTCGACCTGCCCCAGGTCAGCGCACGGTTGGCCGAGTTGAAGGAGCTTTTCAGCCGCGCCGGAACCCCGGTTTTTTTCCTCTCCGCGATGAGTGGCGAGGGCGTACCTGAGCTTATGGCTGCGGCGGTGAAACTGCTGGGCAAGGTAGCGGAGCGGGTGAAATCCGCTGAACCGGTTCCCGGTGTTGTCTTCCGGCCTCAGCCCAGGGACGCCGGTGTGACCGTGAGCCGGGACGGGGATACCTTTGTTGTGAACGCTCCCGCTCTAGAGCGTATTGTTAGCCGGGTGGATATGGGCAACCCCGAGGTGCGCCGCCAGCTCCGCCAGCAAATATCCAGGCTTGGGGTCAGCAAGGCCCTGGAAAAGGCCGGGGTCAGTCCCGGAGACAAAGTCCGCTGTGGCGGTGTTGAATGGGAGTGGTAATTAATCTCGATTAACCGGAGGTGAAAGTTGAATTCAGGGGTACTGGGCGGCACTTTTGACCCGGTCCATAACGGGCATATTGTTGTCGCTGAAGAGACCAGACGCCTCTTGAGTCTGGATGAAGTGCTTTTCATCCCGGCGGGTGACCCGTGGTTGAAGGCAGGTAACTCTATTCTGCCCGCGGAGCACCGCGTCCAGATGGTCCGCCTGGCGATTGCCGGCAAACCTTACTTCAAGCTGTCCACAATGGAAATAGACCGGGCTGGTCCCACCTACACGGTTGATACCATCAGTGAACTGAGGTCCCGGCTCGGGCCGGCTGACGAACTGTTCTTTATTCTGGGGAGGGACAATCTGGCTCAGCTTCCCCGCTGGCGGGAGCCGTCACGCTTGATTGAGATGTGCCGTCTGGTGGTGGTACCCAGGCCCGGCTATTCACTGCCTGACTTGCGTTCACTGGAGGAGGCTATTCCGGGAATATCGCGGGTGCTGGTGTTACTGGATAAACCGGAGATGGATATTGACTCCACGGAAATCAGGAATCGGGTAGCTCAGGGTCTATCAATCAGTCACCTCGTCCCGAAGGCGGTAGACGAATACATCAAGCAACACAAGCTGTACTCAAGCTGATTGGGGAGGTTGAAGTGAAAGCAGTTGTCGTAGAACATCGCGCTGCCGCTTAAAAGTTTGAATGACTGAAACGTTGAGGTAAATCGTAGTGGATAGTATCCGGGGACAGGGTAACCCTCCGGGAGAGGCAATGGAAGAAGCTCAAGAGTTCTGCCAGGCCCGGGTAACGGACTGCTATGACTGCGCCGAAGCCGCAAGCTGCCCGGCGCTTAACGAGTTATTCCTTAAGTATTATAAGAAGAACGGGGTCAATAACTACCAGGCAACAACCCGGGCAGTGCCCCACCCCAAAAATTCCCTCAATGAGCTTGGCGGCGCGGAGTGGCTCTACTTCACCAAGACGTTGCTGACCACCTCTTACTCCCGCCGCTACGGGCATGAGCTGCGCAAGGCGCACGGCGCCAACAAGCCTCCGGAGCTGATGAAGCACCTCATTGAGTTCTTTACCAGAGGGGGTGACCGTGTATTGGACCCCTTTGCCGGGGTGGGCGGTACTCTGCTCGGCGCCGCCATCGCCGCTCCCCCGCGGCAATGTACCGGCATTGAAATCAACCCGAAGTGGATTGACATCTATCACCGTGTAGTCGAGGATAGCAACTCCCGTGGAGAAGATCTGCGCCGGTATGAAATGATCCAGGGCGACTGCCTGGAAGTGCTGCGAAGCTTTGACGCAGGAAGCTTCCAGTTCATCGCCACCGACCCGCCCTACAACCGGCACCTGGAGAAGACGATGTGCACCGGGCAGTACCGGGACTTCGCCAACCGCCAGACCGATTATGACATGCGCTCTGATGACCCGCTTGACCTGGCTAACCTGTCAACCTACGCGGAATATCTGGACGCCATGGAGCGTGTCCTGGGCGAGTGCTACCGTGTCCTGGAGCCGAAGAAATACCTGGCGCTGATCATCCGGGACGCCTACCAGGACGGCGAGTACATCTTCACCCATGTGGATATCGCCCGCAGAGCCGGGGCGCAGGGCTTTACTCCCAAGGGTGAGATAGTGTGGTACGAGGCGGGTACCAGGCTGAGACCCTACGGCTATCCCTATGCCTACGTGCCCAATATCGCCCACCAGTACATCGTGATACTGCGGAAAGAGAAAAGCAGGGCATCAGTCTGAAAACACGTTGTTTATGAAACATATCAAAGACTGTCGGAGGCTGCCCAAAAATGTCATTCTGAAGGAGCGGAGCGACTGAAGAATCCGGGGGTGGAGTTGATACGCAATCAAATGCCTCCCCCAACCCAGATACTTTGCGGAGTTTATATTGAGCGTAGCGAATGTACTCAGTATGACAATTCGTCGTTTTCAGACAGCCTCTCCAGAGGGGTGGAGCTGGAAACTGGATTCTGGCTCCCGTAACGCGGTACGGGACAAGCTTCGCCAGAATGACAAGACATCATCTTCGCGCTGTATTGGCTCAATGCACATCAGGGCAGGGCACTAAACATCCAGGTTCTTGACGCTCTTGGCGTGTGCCTGGATGAAGGCCTTTCGGGGCGGGACTTCATCACCCATCAGCATATTGAACACCTGGTCAGCCTTGGCCGCATCGTCAATGTTTACCGTGATCAGGGTGCGGGTGTCCGGGTTCATCGTGGTCTCCCAGAGCTGCTCGGCGCTCATCTCGCCCAGGCCCTTGTAGCGCTGGACGTCCACATTCCGGGTGCCTTTCAGCCCGCGCAGGGCTTCCTCTTTTTCCTGCTCCGAGTAGAGCCATTGCTCGGTCCTGGCGGACTTGACGCGGTAAAGAGGTGGCTGGGCGATAAACAGGTGCCCGTGGTGAATCAGCTCCATCATGTGGCGGAAGAAGAAAGTCAGCAACAGGGTGCGGATGTGCGAACCGTCAACATCAGCGTCCGTCATCAGGATGACGCGGTGGTAGCGGAGCCGGGCCAGGTCTAACTCATCATCGAGGCCGGCCCCCAGCGCCGTAATGATAGCCCGGATTTCCTCATGGGCCAGTATCTTGTCCGGCGGGGCTTTTTCCACGTTGAGTATCTTACCGCGCAGCGGCAGGATAGCCTGAAAGCGGCGGTTCCGGCCCTGCTTGGCGGAGCCACCCGCGGAGTCTCCCTCAACCAGGTACAGCTCGCAGTGAGCGGGGTCTTTTTCGGAGCATTCCGCCAGCTTCCCGGGGAGCGTACCGGCATAGAGTCCGCTCTTGCGGACAATCAAATCGCGCGCCTTACGGGCGGCTTCTCTGGCTTTAGCGGCGAGCAGACACTTTTCGATGATCTTCTTGAGGTCGTCGGGGTGCTCTTCAAGGTAGAGGGATAAACCTTCGCCCATTGCCACCTCTACGGCGCCCTTGGTCTCAGGATTGCCTAATTTAGCCTTGGTCTGCCCCTCGAACTGCGGCTCGGTAAGCTTAACGCTGATGACGGCGGTGAGACCTTCCCGGACGTCCTCTCCGGTGAGGTTGGGCTCATCTTCCTTGATGAGCTTGCTTTTACGGGCGTAATCGTTGAGAACGCGGGTCAGCGCCGTGCGGAAACCGGTGAGGTGGCTGCCCCCGTCGATGGTGTTGACACAGTTGGCAAAGCTGAATACGGACTCGGTGAAGCCGTCATTGTACTGAAGGGCGACCTCAACGATGGTACCGTTTGCCGTACCCGAGATATAAATGGGCAGGGGGTGGCGGACTACCCGGTTGCGGTTGAGGTGACGGACGAAGCTGGTAAGTCCCCCCTCAAAGTAGAAGGTGCGTTCGTCATCAATCCTTTCATCCTTGATTGAGATTTCCACCCCTTTATTCAGGTAGGCCATCTCTCTCAGGCGTTCACTCAGGGTATCAAAGTCATACCTGGCGCCGCCGAATATCTCTTCGTCAGCCAGGAAAATAATGGTCGTGCCTGTTTCACCGGCTTCACCGACTTCGACAACGCCGGTCTGTGGTATCCCCTGCTTGTATTCCTGCTGGTAAATCTTGCCGTTCCGCTTGACCCTGACGGTGAGCCAGCGGGAAAGGGCGTTCACTACTGAAGCGCCGACCCCGTGTAACCCGCCGGATACCTGATAGGTCTTGCCGCCGAACTTGGCCCCGGCGTGCAGGGTGGTCATTACCGTCTCCAGGGCGGAGAGCTTGGTGGTGGGGTGGGTATCGACGGGGATACCACGCCCGTTATCCTCCACCATGACGGAATTGTCTGCGTGAATGGTTACCTTGACCTTATCGCAGAAACCGGCCATGGCTTCATCGATGCTGTTGTACGCAATCTCGTAAATGAGGTGCTGCAGTCCGCGCTGGTCCGTGCTGCCGATGTACATGCCGGGCCGGCGGCGTACCGCCTCCCGTCCCCCGAGGACATGAATCGCGTCGGCGTTGTATTCGCTCGTTGCCGTTGTTGAAGCCGGGTTCTTGGCCATTACTCGCTCTTACTCCTTTGCTTGTGATAACAGTACGGTAAAGAACAGACAGTTCGGGAGAGAATAGAATGGCTAGCTGGTGTTGAAACAAAAAACATGGTATCTGCTGATAGAAACATCATTATTATTATAGCACATTTTGACCGGGAAGTGAAGCTATTGTAGCCAACCACAGGTAAATACTGCCGCCGGCGTATCCGGTTGCATGCCCTTAGTATATTCTATTATACTAAAGTAGCGGGGATTCCTCTCCAGAGTAGATGATGTATTCCTGGTTATATCCTCAAAGAGGAATTGCCCCTAAACGCCTTGTAGCAAAGACCCGTCCTACCAAGAGTTGACAGTTTACTTTAGCTGTGATAGACTTTCTCTTTGGTACTTGGCGGTTCAGCAAACGGATGACAGAGTTGATTTTCAAGCTGTCGTTCTGATGATGGATGAGCTTATGCTCATCCATTTCAATTGTGAGACGGGGAGGAGATAATTGCCAACAATTAATCAGCTTATCCGAAAAGGGCGTAGGGCGGCTTCGAAGAAAAGTAAGACGCCGGCGTTGCGCTTCACCTATAATGCGTTGAAGAACAGGATGGTCCAGGGTGAGGGTTCTCCGCAGAAGCGCGGGGTCTGTATCCAGGTAAAGACGACCACCCCGAAGAAGCCCAATTCAGCGCTGCGTAAGATAGCCCGGGTACGGCTGTCCAACGGCATGGAGGTAACCGCTTATATCCCCGGTGAGGGCCACAGGCTGCAGGAACACTCCGTAGTCCTCATCCATGGAGGGCGTGTTAAAGATCTGCCCGGCGTGCGTTATCATATTATCCGGGGGGTACTGGATACCACCGGTGTCGAGAATCGCCGGCAAGCCCGCAGTAAGTATGGCGCCAAGCGGGTCAAGGCTTAAGGTACTCAGGAGGATAGAATGTCAAGACGGAGTCGGGCCACCACCAAAGGGATAGCTGCCGATGCTGTTTATCATAATGTAGTCTTAGCCAGGCTGATTAACAGAGTAATGAAGGATGGCAAGAAGAGCACGGCGGAGAAGATTGTTTATGGTGCTCTGGCCAGTATCGAAAAGCAGGAAGACAAAGCTCCTCTCTCCGTGCTGGAACAGGCGGTGAGAAATGCGACTCCTCAACTGGAGGTTAAGTCACGCCGTATCGGGGGCGCTACCTATCAGGTCCCGGTAGAGGTACGGCCGGAACGGAGCCTCTCCCTGGCTCTGCGCTGGCTGGTTGCTTCGGCCAAGTCCAGGCAGGGTAAATCTATGGTCGTGAAGCTGGCCGGTGAGCTTAGCGATGCGGCTAAGGGGCAGGGGGCGACCGTTAAAAAGCGCGACGATACTCATAGAATGGCTGAGGCGAACCGGGCCTTCGCCCACTACAGATGGTGAAAGGTGACCTAAGGGCAATTTCAGTATGGTAAATAAACAGCAAACAATTAAATCGGGGGCAGAGGAGAGGGTAGTGCCGAGAAGTTTTCCACTTGAAGATATACGAAATATAGCTTTTATCGCTCATATCGATGCCGGTAAGACTACCGTCACCGAGCGGATATTGTATTACACCGGCCGTACCTACAAGGTAGGGGAAGTGCATGAAGGGACGGCGGTCATGGACTGGATGGAACAGGAGAAGGAGCGCGGCATTACCATCACCGCCGCGGCGACAACCTGTTATTGGAGAGACCACCGCATCAATATCATTGATACCCCCGGGCATGTTGATTTTACCGCTGAGGTTGAGCGCAGTCTCAGGATACTGGACGGAGGCGTGGTGGTTTTTGACGCGGTGGCCGGAGTCGAAGCTCAGTCAGAGACGGTATGGCGGCAGGCTGACCGGTACCGTGTGCCCCGCATTTGCTTCATCAACAAGATGGACCGGCTCGGCGCCAATTTCAACCGCACCATATCCATGATTGAACAGCGGTTGCGCGCCAAACCGCTGCCGATCCAACTGCCTTTAGGCGTTGAGACTGCATTCCATGGCGTTATTGACCTGATTGAGAGCAGAGCCTGGAGCTTTGATGGTGAGATCGGGACAGAACCGACGGAGGTGGCTATCCCTGAGTCAGAGCGGGCGAAGTGTGCTGAATATCGTCAGGCGTTGATTGAGAAACTGGCGGAGATGGATGACCAGATTTTAATAGCCTACCTTGACGGTCATGACATTCCCGCTGAAGAGTTAAAACAGGCCTTAAGAAGAGTAACCCTGGCTAATAAAGGGGTACCGATTATTTGTGGCAGTGCGCTGCGGAATAAAGGTATCCAGCTATTACTTGATGCCATTACCAGCTATCTGCCATCGCCGCTGGAGGTGCCGCCCGTGCCGGCTGTGGCTACTCATGGCCAGGCTGAGCTCTCCATTCCCGCCAGTGACGAGGAGCCCTTTACCGCGCTGGCCTTTAAGGTGGTATCTGACCCCTACGTCGGCCGGCTGGTCTACTTCAGGGTGTATGCCGGCAAGCTGGCCGCCGGTGACCAGGTCTATAACTCGACCCGGGGCAAGAGAGAGAGGCTGGGACGGTTGCTGTTAATGCACGCCAACCGCCGCACCGAGATAGATGAGGCTGATACCGGTGCTATTGTGGCTACTCTGGGCCTTAAGGATACCTTTACCGGGGATACCCTGTGTCATCCTTCGCGCCCGGTGATACTGGAGTCGATCCGTTTCCCTGAGCCGGTAATATCAGTGGCTATTGAACCAAAGACCAAAGCTGACCAGGACAAGATGGGGGAAGCCCTGCAGAGACTAACCGAGGAAGATCCCACTTTCAGGGTGGTTTTTGACCACGAGACGGGACAGACGGTCATCTCCGGTATGGGTGAGCTTCACCTGGAGGTCATCGTAAACCGGTTGCTCAGTGAGTTCAAAGTAGGGGCCAAAGTGGGCAGGCCACGGGTTGCCTACCGGGAGACCATCACCCGGCCGGTGCGTGCCGAAGGCAGGTTTATCCGGCAGAGCGGCGGCCATGGTCAGTACGGGCATGTCTGGATTGAGCTTGAGCCCGGGGAGCGCGGCAGCGGTCTGGAGTTTGTTAACCGTCTTAAAGGGATTACCATCCCCAAGAATTTCATCCCGGCTGTTGAAGCCGGTATCAAAGAGGCTACGGAGACCGGGGTACTGGCCAATTATCCGGTGGTTGATATCAAGGCAACCCTGGTTGACGGCAGCTATCATGAGGTTGACTCTTCAGAGTTAGCCTTCAAGATGGCCGGTTCGATGGCGTTGAAGAGCGGCGTCGCTAAAGCGGCCCCGGTTCTTCTGGAACCGATTATGAAGCTGGAGGTAGTGACGCCGGAGCAGTTCCTGGGTGATGTTATCGGTGACCTCAATTCAAGGCGAGCGCATCTTGCATCCGTTGAGACCTACGGAGAATTAGCTACCATCCATGCCCTTATCCCCCTGGCGGAGGCTTTTGGCTACGCAACCGTTCTCCGGTCGAAAACTCAAGGCAGAGCTACTCACTCGATAGAGTTCGATCACTATCAGGAAGTGTCGGCTGATTTAGTGGCCAAGATGGTTGATAAAGTGGGGAGTGAACATGCCTAAACAAAAAATTCGTATCAAGATAAAGGGCTTTGACCATAAGCTGGTTGACCAGGCGGCGGAACAGATTGTAGAAGCCGTGGAGCGTACCGGAGCCGTTATTTCCGGGCCGGTGCCGCTGCCAACACATATCCAGAAGTTCAGCGTTATCCGCTCCCCGTTCATTGATAAAGACTCACAGGAGCAATTTGAAATCCGGACCCATAAACGGCTTATTGATATTATCGAAACGAGCTCCAAGACAATAGATGCTCTGACCGGTCTGCACATACCCTCGGGAGTTGAGGTAGATATTAAATTATAGAGGGGCGCAAATCGCTTTAAGGAAGCTGAAGATATGTTACAGGGAATTATTGGCCGGAAACTGGGCATGACCCAGGTATACAATGACAGCGGTGAAATGGAAGCGCTGACTGTTATTGAGGCCGGGCCGTGTACCGTAATACAGGTAAAGACCGAGGCTAAAGAAGGTTATAATGCCGTTCAGCTCGGCTTCGGTGAGGCGAAACGGATCAAGTCGCCGCAGCGGGGACATCTCAGGGAGCTGGGTAAATTCCGCTACCTTCGCGAATTTAGGGTGGGTGATGCGGAAGCGATCAATATCGGCGATAGGATTGACGTTAGCCTCTTTGAAGAAGGTGACCACGTGGATGTGACCGGAGTCTCCAAGAGCAAGGGTTTCGCCGGTGTGGTCAAGCGCCATCATTTTGCCGGCGGGCCGAAGACTCACGGCCAGTCCGACCGGCACCGTCACCCCGGCTCGATAGGCTCGACTACCTCCCCCGGCAGAGTGCTCAAAGGGACCCGTATGGCCGGGCGCATGGGGGGTGAGCGAGTGACGGTGCGCAAGCTGGAAGTATATAAAACAGACCCGGAGAATAACCGGTTGCTGGTCAAGGGAGCGTTACCCGGTAGCCGCAACGGGCTGCTTCTGATAAAGAAATCGGGCGGGGGAGCATAGCCGAAATGCAGGTTCCAGTTTACAGTGTTACCGGAGAAGAAGTAAAACAGATTGAGATCAGCGAGAGCGTGTTTGGCGTGCCCTTTAATCAGGGAGTGGTGCATCAGGTAATGGTCGGCCAGCGCGCCAATGCCCGCCAGGGCACGGTCAGTACCAGGACCCGCGGCGAGGTCACCGGGAGCACGCGGAAGCTGTACCGCCAGAAAGGTACCGGGAATGCCCGGGCGGGCAGTATCAAGTCACCGTTGCGCCGGGGGGGAGGCATCGTCTTCGGGCCCAAGCCGAGAAGTTACCGGCAGGCGCTACCGAAGCGGATGCGCCGGCTGGCGCTGAGATGTGTCCTTTCCGCCAAGGTCCGGGACCAGGAATTGAAAATCGTCGAAGCGCTGGAGTTTGAGCAGCCGAAAACCAGGGAAATGGCGCAGGTTCTGGCCGCCCTGGGCGTGACTTCTTCATCTCTTATCGTTACCGGCGCCCCGGAAGAGAATGTAATCAAATCAGCCCGTAACCTGCCCGGTGTCAAGACGATGCCGGCCAGTTTACTAAATGTGGTTGACATCCTTTCCCGCAAAATGTTATTGATAACGGTGTCTGCCGTACGCAGGGTGGAAGAGTTGTGGGGAGAGGAATCAACCGGAGGAGAAAGCAGTGCAACTGCATCAGATATTGCGCCGTCCGCTGATAACTGAAAAGTATACCGCCCTCCAGGCTTATGGTAAATATGCCTTTGAAGTAGCCGCGGGGGCTAATAAACCTCAGATTAAACAGGCCGTAGAAAAGGCTTTTAAGGTCAAAGTGACGTCGGTGAATGTGATGACCATGCCCGGTAGCCGGCGCCGGTTAGGAATGCGGCAGCTCCCGGCCCGGCCCTGGAAAAAGGCGGTGGTTACCCTGCAGCCGGGGGATAAGATTGAGCTCTTCGAGAGTACTTAATAAATGGTAAAGGGAAGGGGGAAAGCCCCTTCAGGGACTGCGCTCTTTCCCTGTTAGCGGGATTAGGTGAGAGTTCGGCCCGGGGATTACTTCTTAAAAGGAATCCCTTCAAAAACTGGGGAGACTGTAGTAGAAAATGGCATTAAAGATATATCGACCAACTTCTCCCGGCAGGCGGGGCATGACCGGCGCCACCTTTGAAGAGATAACCAAAGACAAGCCGGAAAAATCCCTGCTCTTGCCCCTGAGGAAGAGAGCCGGGCGTAATAGCCAGGGGAGAATAACCGTCCGTCACCGCGGCGGAGGCGCCAAGCGGAATATCCGCATCATCGACTTTAAGCGCGGCAAAAGCGGCGTTCCGGGCAGGGTGGCGGCTATCGAGTATGACCCGAACCGTTCGGCGCGGATCGCCCTGATTTACGATGCTGACGGAGAAAAGCGTTACATCCTGGCCCCTCTGGGACTGAAAGTTGGCGATACGATAAAAGCGGGCGGAGAAGCCGAGATAAAACCGGGGAACAGCTTACCTTTAAAGTTGATTCCAAGCGGCACTATGATACATAATATAGAGTTGCAGAAAGGCAAGGGGGGGCAGCTGGTGCGCAGCGCCGGGATGTCCGCCCAGATAGTAGCCAAGGAAGGCGATTATGCCCTCATCCGGCTGCCGTCCGGTGAGGCCAGACGTGTCAACAGTGATTGTACGGCGACTGTCGGGCAGGTGGGTAATGTCGAGCACCAGGGCATAAAATTAGGCAAGGCCGGCCGGAAACGGTGGTCGGGCTGGAGGCCCACGGTAAGAGGCTCGGCGATGACGCCCCGCGACCACCCTCACGGTGGTGGAGAAGGCAGAAGCCCGATAGGTCTCCCCGGGCCGAAAACGCCGTGGGGGAAGCCGGCACTGGGCTACAAGACCCGTAAGAACAAGGCTTCGGATAAAATGATTGTTAAACGCCGGGGGAAGAAGTAATAATGTCAAGGTCAACCAAAAAAGGTCCAGCCGTTGATGAAAAACTGATGAAAAGGGTGGAAGCGCTTAATCGCTCCGGCCAGAAAGCGGTTATCAAGACCTGGTCGCGCTGGTCTACCATATTACCGGACATGGTAGGTCTGACCATCGGCGTGCATGATGGGCGGAGGCACGTTCCCATCTTTATTACGGAGAATATGGTGGGGCATAAGCTGGGTGAGTTCGCTCTGACGCGGACCTTCCGGGGGCATGTCTCCAAGGCGGAAAGGACTTCTCAGGTAAGAAGGAAATAGCAGCTTACGGCTGGTTTTAGGAAAAGCCTGAAGGTATAAAAATGAAAGTAAGAGCGATAGCTAAAGATACCGGAGTATCACCGCGCAAGGTACGGCTGGTGGTTGATATGGTACGGGGTAAGAAGGTTGACGAAGCCTTAAATATGCTCAGATTTACCCCTTCCCCGACTGCCCGCGTCGTGTCCAAGGTGATAAAATCAGCGGCGGCTAATGCCGAGAATGGTTTTCAGATGGCGGCCGCGGACCTGAAAATTGTCAGTATCTATGCTGATGAGGCGCGGACTTTGAAGAGGTTCCGTCCCAGGTCCAGAGGGCGGGTAAGCCCTATCCTGAAACGTTCCAGTCATATTACCGTAATTGTTGGTGAACAGGAGAGTTAATGGGACATAAAGTACACCCACTGGGCTTTAGACTTGGCGTCATCCGTGATTGGCAGGCTAAGTGGTACGCCGATAAATCTTACGCCGATTTCCTGCAGGAAGACCTGAAATTGAGGCAGGCTATTCAATCCGCTTATGCCGATGCCGCCGTCTCTCTGGTGGAGATTGAGCGTGAAGCAAACCAGGTGGCGATGACCGTTCATACGGCCCGGCCGGGTATCGTCATCGGCCGCGGAGGACAGCGGGTTGATGAGACCAGGCGTTCCCTGGAGCGACTTATCGGTAAGAAGGTGCAATTAAATATCCAGGAAATTCAGCAGCCTGAACTTGATGCCTACCTGGTAGCCAGGAACATAGCTGAGCAGATTGAGCGCCGGGTTGCTTACCGCCGGGCGATGAAACAGGTAATGATACGCACGATGCAGGCTGGCGCCAAAGGAATGAAAGTCAGTTGTTCCGGCAGGCTGGGAGGCGCTGAAATAGCGCGCCGCCTGAGTATGCGGGAGGGACAGGTACCTCTGCACACGCTGCGGGCTGATATTGACTATGGCTTTATCGAGGCGCGTACGGTGATGGGGCGCATCGGGGTGAAGGTCTGGATATATAAAGGTGAAATCCTGCCGGAGGTCAAAAAAGAAGAGGAAGCCGAGGAAGCGCCGGCAGAAACAATGGCTGAGGCAGTAGCGGCAGAAGAAACGCCGGACAAACCGGCGCCGAAACGCCGGGCCAGAACCGCGCCGGCTGCGGAAGCGGCTGCCGGAGAAAGCACAGAAGGCGTAACGGCAGTAGCGGCAGAAGAAGCGCCGGACAAACCGGCGCCGAAACGCCGGGCCAGAACCGCGCCAGCTGCGGAAGCGGCTGCCGGAAATACGGATGAGGTAGAGTCGTCTAAGCCAGCGGGAGAGGATGATGTTACAACCTAAAAGAGTGAAGTTCCGCAAGTCGCATAAAGGGCACCGTCGTGGTGAATCCTCTTCGAGGAATACGGTTGTCTTTGGCGATTTCGGCCTGCAGGCGCAGGAGCCTGCCTGGCTCACTGCCCGTCAAATCGAAGCCGCGCGGCGGGCGATTACCCGTTACGTTCGTCGGGGCGGTAATATCTGGGTGTGCATTTTCCCGGATAAACCGGTCACCAAGAAGGCGGCGGAGACCCGTATGGGTTCAGGCAAAGGCGCCCCGGACCACTGGGTGGCGGTAGTAAAGCCGGGCCGGATTTTATTTGAGATGGCCGGCGTTAATGAGGATGTCGCCAAGGAGGCAATGCGCCTGGCGGCGCATAAACTTCCCATAGATACTAAATTTGTCGTCAGGGAAAGCCTGACGGCGGCCGGATAGTCAGACTACGGTGGGAGCTGGTGTCAATTGAAAGTTGATGAAATTAGAGCCTTGAGCTCCGAAGAATTGGCGAAGCAGCTAGAAGCTGCTCATCGTGAGCTTTTTGACCTACGTTTTCGTCTGGAGACCAAGCAGCTGGTCAACCATCGTCAGGTACGGGCGACCAGGAAGAACATCGCCCGGCTGCAGACGATAATCAGAGAGAGGGAACTGGCTCAGGAGTAAGTTATTAAAGATCAGGAGTTAAAACAGGCTCGGAGTGGGTTTGAAAGATATGGAGACAAAGCGTAAAATCAGGATTGGCCGGGTCGTCAGCAACAAGATGGATAAAACTGCGGTTGTCGCTGTGGAAACAACCACGCATCACCCGCGGTACGGGAAGACGCTTAAGAAGTTGGTTAAATATAAGGCTGACGATGCTAAAAATGAGTGCGGGGAAGGGGATATCGTCAGGATTATCGAGACCCGTCCTCTCTCCAAAGACAAGCGGTGGCGGGTGGCTGAGATAATAACCAAGAAGGAAGCCATTGAAATTCAACCCAGGGAAATAACCTAGGCTGATATTTGAGGTAGAGCGGCATGATACAATCTTATACCAGACTTAAAGTAGCTGATAACACCGGCGCCCGCCAGATTATGTGCATCGGGTTGCTCGGCGGTACCGGGCGGAAATTTGCCCGGGTGGGAGATACTATCGTGGCTTCGGTAAAGCGGGCAACCGCCGGGGGAGCCGTGAAAAAAGGCGAAGTGGTCAAGGCGGTTGTTATTCGTACCACTCAGAGGTACCGGCGCCCTGACGGCTCTTCCATCAGATTTGATGAGAATGCGGCGGTTATTCTTACGGATAAGAATAACCCTAAAGGAACCCGTATCTTTGGCCCGGTAGCGCGGGAACTGAGAGATAAAAATTTCACCAAGATAATATCTTTAGCCCCCGAGGTTTTATGAGATGAATATCAGGAAGAACGACACGGTTCTGGTTATCGCCGGTAAGGACAAGGGGAAAAAGGGTAAAGTGCGCTTTGCTCATCCACGTGACGAGCGGGTGCTGGTTGAGGGCGTTAATTTTATCAAGAGACATACCCGGGCGGTACGTCAGGCGCGGCAGGCGGGTATAATAGAGCGGGAAGCGCCAATCCATGTGTCCAATGTGATGCTGCTCTGCTCTAAATGTAATCACCCTGCCCGTATTGGCTTCCGTTTTTTGGCGGATGGTAAGAAAGTGCGGGTTTGTCGCGCTTGTCATGAGGTGATTGATTAGATGTCACGGTTGGGAGATAAATACAAGCAGGAAGTTGTCCCGGCGCTTATGGAGCGTAGTAAATACAAAAATATCATGGAGGTACCGCGCCTGGAGAAGGTGGTGCTTAATATTGGGGTGGGAGAGGCTATCCAGAATGCCAAAGCTCTCGAGGCGGCGGAAAGAGATCTGGCAACTATTACCGGACAGCACCCGATAACGACCCGCTCCAGGAAGTCCATCGCCAATTTCAAGCTGCGGGAAGGGATGCCCGTCGGCTTAAAGGTGACCCTGCGCGGTGAGCGCATGTATCAGTTTATTGATAAGCTGGTAAACACCGTTTTATGCCGCATCCGCGAGTTTCAGGGAGTTCCCCGGAACTCTTTTGATGGGCGTGGCAACTATACCCTGGCCTTCCGGGAGCAGACCGTTTTCCCGGAAATAGAGTACGACAAGATAGACAAATCCCGGGGTCTGGAAATTTCGTTTGTTACTACCGCCAAAGTAGACGAAGAAGGCAGAAACCTTTTGGAGTTGTTGGGAATGCCTTTTGCGATGGAGGACAATGGCTAAGAAATCAGAAATTGCCAAGTGGAGACGTCCCGCCAAATACAGCGTTCAGCAGCACAACCGGTGTCACGTGTGTGGCCGGCCTCATGCCTACATCCGTAAGTTTGGCCTGTGTCGTATTTGTTTTCGCAAACTGGCTCTGTCAGGTCAGATTCCCGGCGTGAGAAAATCAAGCTGGTGATAATAAAAATAAATGGTAATTTCAGGGAGGAACGGTGACTATCTCTGACCCAATAGCGGATATGCTAACGCGGATACGTAACGCAATTATGGTACGTCATGATTCGGTGCTGGTACCTTCCTCAAAAATGAAACTCTCTCTGGCCAGGATCCTCAAGGAAGAGGGTTTTATCAAAGACTATGAGGTACTCAAGGGGAAGCCTCACCGGACAATAAAGCTGGTGCTCAGGTATGATGATAATAACCGGCCGGTCCTTTCCGGGCTGGAGCGGGTAAGTAAGCCCGGGCTGCGGGTATACATGGGACGGAAAGAGATCCCGCGGGTTAGCGGCGGTCTGGGTATTGCCATTGTTTCAACATCTAAGGGTGTGATGACAGGCCAGCAGGCCTGGCGACAGGGACTTGGCGGAGAGCTGCTATGTTATGTTATGTAATTGAATCCGGGGGTAAGACTGGTGTCTAGAATAGGTAAAATGCCGATAGCTGTACCGTCGGGAGTGACGGTGAGCATTAAAAAAGATGAGGTCACGGTAACCGGGCCCAACGGGAAGCTTCAGCGTAGTTTTAGTCCGGAGATGTCGATCGCGCTTGAGGATAATAACCTGCTGGTCACCCGGCCCAGTGATAACCGTAGGCACCGCTCCCTGCACGGTTTGACCAGAAGCCTGCTGGCTAACATGGTGCAGGGGGTGGACAAAGGCTTTGAGAAGGTGCTGGAAATAGTCGGAGTCGGCTACCGGGCGGAGAAAGCGGGCGATAATCTGATACTTCGCATCGGCTTTTCCCATCCGGTTGAGGTTTCCCCTCTGCCCGGCGTTTCCCTTAATGTTGAGGGTAACAACCGGATTAAGGTCAGCGGGTTTGACAAGGAAGCGGTGGGTGAGATGGCCGCCAGGATTCGGGCTATCCGTCCGCCTGACGCTTATAAAGGCAAGGGTATCAGATATTCCGGGGAACCGGTTCGCCTTAAACCGGGTAAGGCAGGCAAGGCGGTGGGAGGTTCTAAATGACCAGAGATGAGCCGAGGGTAGCGCGCCGGCGGAGGCACATCCGCGTCCGGGCCAAGGTGAAGGGCACCCCCCCCCAGCCCCGATTGTGTATTTTCCGCAGTCTGAAGCATGTTTATGCCCAGGTGATTGATGACACGCAGGGTCAGACACTGACTTCAGCCTCAACTCTGGACCAGGAAATAAGGGAGGCAGCTGCCGGTAAATCCAGGACGGATAAGGCTGAGCTGGTTGGTGCCCTTATCGCCCGGCGGGCATTGAGCAAAGGGATTAACCGGATAGCCTTTGACCGGGGCGGATATCAGTATCATGGTAATATAAAGGCCATGGCTGACGCAGCTCGTAAGGGAGGTCTGAAGTTTTGAAAACCTTTGACGGAGAAAGTGGGAAAAGATGAGCGCGTTGCTGACCAGGATAGACCCGAGGGAGCTGGCGCTGAATGACAAGTTGATTCATATCAACCGGGTAGCCAAGGTATTGAAAGGGGGAAAACGCCTCCGCTTCAGTGCCCTGGTGGTTACCGGTGATGGTAATGGATACGTCGGTATTGGTCTGGGTAAGGCCAATGAGGTGCCGCAGGCCATCAACAAGGCAAATGCCACGGCCAGAAGAAACCTGATTAAAGTGCCGATGGCCGGGACAACCATTCCTTATGAAATCAAGGTCAAGTACGGCGCCGCTAAAGTATTACTTAAACCGGCCGCGCCCGGGACAGGTATTATCGCCGGTGGTAGTGTGCGGGCAGTGCTGGAAGCCGCCGGAGTCAAGGATATTCTGACCAAATCACTGGGCAGTGATAATCGTGTTAATGTCGCCAGGGCGACATTGCTCGCCCTCAGCCAGCTTAAGAACCCGGCGGAGGAGCTGGCCAGACGGAAGGCAATCTTCGAGGTAGCCGGTGAAAAACGGGGTACCTCATCGGAAGCTACAACCGGGAGCCGGGAAGTCTAGTTTACCGGAGAAATCCGGGGGTCTTTCCCGGCAGTCTCGCTTGAGAGGTGTTAGAGTCGATGACCGAATTACGTATCACCTGGGTGAAAAGCGCTATTGGCTACGCTGGTGACCAGAAGAGGACATTGAAAGTCCTCGGTCTGCACCGGCTGAATCATAGTGTTATCCATAAGGATTCGGCCTCATTGCGGGGCATGATTAAAAAAGTGAGGCATTTAGTCAGGGTAGAGGAAAAAACTGATGAAGCAAAATGAACTCTCTCCGGCTGCCGGTTCCAGAAAGGACAGGAAACGGGCGGGGCGGGGGAACGGTAGCGGACACGGTAATTATTCAGGGCGGGGCGTTAAAGGGCAGAAGTCTCGCGCCGGCTTTAAGATGAAGCCCGGCTTTGAAGGCGGACAGCTGCCTCTGATCAAACGCTTGCCCCAGAAGCGGGGCTTTGTCAACATGTTCCGGACGGAGTACAACGCGATCAATATCAACCGGCTTAATATCTTTGAAGCGGGGAGTGAGGTCACGCCGGAGACAATGCTTGCCCGTGGACTGGTGAAATCGCTGCGTCACCCGGTCAAGATTCTGGCCGGGGGTGATATCGAACATTCCCTTACCGTAAGGGCACACAAATTCTCGGCGGCGGCTAAAGCCAAGATCGAAGCGGCCGGGGGCAAAGTAGAGGAGATGGGGTATGCGCCCGAGAACAACTAGACCACGGCTGCTGCAGGCGGCCATTGACGCTTTCCACCTGCCTGATTTAAGGCGGCGCCTTCTTTTTATGGCGGTTATCGTGGTAATATTCCGCTTCGTGGCTCACGTACCTCTACCCGGAGTGGATGCCGATGCTTTGCGGGAACTCTTTGAACGTAATGCGCTGCTGGGTATGCTGGATATGTTCAGCGGCGGCGCCATGCGGAATTTCAGCGTGGCGGCGATGGGGGTTTATCCCTATATTACGGCTTCAATCATCATGCAGTTGATGGTACCGGTGATACCACGCTTACAGGCTATTGCCCAGGAAGGAGAAGCCGGCCGGCACCGCATTGACCGCTATACGCACTGGCTGACGGTACCCCTGGCCGGTCTGGCCGGATACGGGCAGATTGTCCTGCTGCGGCGGGAAGGGGTGGTGGCCAGCGCCGACCTACTGCCCACGGTGGCGATGGTCTTCGCCATGATGGCGGGCACCATCTTCCTGGTCTGGCTGGGTGAGCTTATTACTGAATACGGCATCGGCAACGGTATCTCTATTATTATCTTCGCCGGTATTGTGGCCGGTCTGCCGGAGATGATTGGCAGCGGTTTCCTGGCCAGGGAGCAGTTTGGCGGACTGGTGGCTTACGTGCTCATCGCCTTGGCTACCATCGTGGCCATAGTTATTTTTACCGAGGCGCACCGGCGTATCCCGGTACAGTATGCCCGTACCGTATTCCGTGGTAACCGCATGTATAAACAGTCAGGAGCCACTCATATTCCGTTGCGGGTAAACACGGCCGGCATGATACCTCTTATCTTTGCGATGTCCATGGTACTCTTCCCGGGAATGGTGGCCAGCTACTTCGCCGGTCCGCCGGATGCCCCTAACCTGGCTAATCATATTCAGAACCTGTTCAATCCCAACGCTGCCTTCCCCCTGGGCATGTTCTACTGGGGACTCTACTTTCTGCTGACGGTCGCTTTTGCCTTCTTCTACACCATGGTCATTTTCCAGCAGCAGGACCTGGCCGGTAATTTGCAGCGGCAGGGAGGATTTGTTCCCGGAATCAGGCCGGGAAAGCAAACGGCCAACTATCTTGATCAGGTAGTTAAGCGTATTACCTGGGCCGGGGCCCTTTTCCTGGCGATGGTGGCGGTAACACCTTACCTGGCGCGGGAGATTACCAGTGTCCAGGTGATACAGCTTTCCAGTATGGGTTTATTGATTGTCGTTGGTGTTGTTCTGGATACGATGAAGCAGGTTGAAGCGCAGCTGGTGATGCGGCGCTATGAAGGCTTCATCAAATAGTAAAAACTTTCAGCAATTTTGAAATAAGGGATAAAATACAAGTGTATATTATTTTTCTGGGTGCTCCCGGCGCCGGCAAAGGGACGCAGGCAGCCAGGATGGCACAGAGATTGAAGATAGCGCATATTGCCTCTGGAGACCTGTTCCGCCAGGCACAGGAACAGGAAACTCCGTTAGCCAGGGAGGTCAAATCTTATATGGAAAAGGGGGCTCTCGTCCCGGACGAAATAACGATACGGATGGTCCTGGAGCGCCTCTCCGCGCCGGACTGCGAGGCCGGGGTGATTCTGGACGGCTTCCCCCGGAACCTGCCCCAGGCTGAAGCTCTGGACCGGGCCCTCTCCGAGCGGAGGAAGGCTATCGATAAGGCGGTGTATATCAGGGTTCCTGAGCCGGAGTTATTAAAGCGGTTGAGCGGGCGCTGGGTTTGCCGGAAGTGTCAGGCGCCGTACCACTCCGTAGATTCTCCTCCCGGGGTCCCGGGTAAGTGTGACCAGTGCGGCGGCGAGTTGTACCAGCGCCCTGATGACAGGGTTGAGACGGTGAAAAAGCGGCTGCAGGTATATTTTACCGAGACCGCTCCCCTGATTGATTACTATGCCCGGGACGGTAAACTGCTGGAGGTGGACGGGGATGGGGGTGTTGAGGAGGTAGAAGGAAGAATGATAGCGGCTCTGGATAAAGAGTTTGCCCGCCTGGGGGGGCGGTGAGTATAACCATCAAATCCGAACCGGAGATTACCGCCATGCGGCAGGCCGGAAGGATTGTGGCTACGGTACTGAAAGTGTTAAAATCACAGTTGAGAGCAGGGATGAAGACGGAAGAATTAGATATTATTGCCGCGCGGGAAGCGGAAAACCTGGGAGCCACGCCCTCATTTAAGGGCTACCGGGGATATCCGGCTACTCTCTGTGTCTCAGTTAATGATGAGATTGTGCACGGCATTCCCGGAAAGCGGGTTCTGCGTGATGGCGATATCGTGTCGCTGGACTTTGGCGTTATTTTTAATGGTTTCCACGGAGATGCGGCGCTGACGGCGGGCGTGGGTAAGATTAGCCCGCAGGCGGAACAGCTGATAGCCGTTACCGAAGGCGCCCTCCAGACGGGGATTAAAGCCGCTCGCCACGGAACGAAGCTGGGAGACGTTTCGGTGGCCATTCAGCATTACGCCGAGTCAAGGGGCTACTCGGTAGTACGGGAATACACCGGACACGGTATTGGCCGGCAGATGCATGAAGATCCTCAGGTGCCCAATTTTGGGCTGCCGGGGCAGGGGCCGACTCTGAAGAAAGGAATGACTCTGGCTCTCGAGCCGATGGTAAATGCTGGCGGCTGGCGCACCAGGGTGGGCGATGACCACTGGACGGTCTTTACCGGTGACGGTAGCCTTTCCGCCCACTTCGAACACACCATTGCCATTACTGATGCTGAGCCTGAAGTGCTTACCGCTTTATAGATGAGGGTTTTATGCCTAAAACCAGAAAAGAAGTTATCGAGGTTGAAGGAACGGTTGTTGAGTCTCTGCCCAACGCCATGTTTCGCGTTGAGCTGCCCAACGGGCATAAAGTACTGGCGCACATTTCAGGTAAAATAAGAATGCACTATATCAGGATTTTGCCCGGTGATAGCGTACTGGTTGAGCTATCGCCCTATGACCTGAACCGGGGCAGGATTACCTACCGGTTCAAGTAGGCGGTTCGCTGGATAGATGAGAGGCAGATATTTATGAAAGTCAGAGCTTCAGTCAAAGTTAGATGTGATAAGTGTAAGGTAATTAAACGGCACGGGGTAGTCAGGGTCATTTGCTCTAACCCCAAGCATAAACAGAGGCAGGGTTAGTCATGGTAACCCTAGGAGGGAAAGATGGCGCGTATTGCTGGAGTTGATATCCCCCGTGACAAGCAAATCTGGGTGGCATTGCAGTATATCTATGGTATTGGCTCTACCCGCAGCCAGAAGATTCTGACTCAGGCTGGCGTCAATTACGATGTCAAGACGGATGCGCTTACCGAGGGAGAGGTTAACCGCCTGCGGGAGATTATTGACAAAGAGTATACTGTTGAAGGGGAACTGAGAAGAGAGATTGACCTTAATATCAAGCGTCTCATTGAGATTGGCAGCTACCGGGGTTCGAGACACCGCCATAACCTGCCGGTCAGGGGGCAGCGCACGCGCACCAATGCCCGTGTCCAGCGTGGCTCGCGTAAGACAGTCGCCGGCAGGGGCAAGAGACGCGGTGTGGCCAAGAAGTAGCCGTAATATAACGTAATACGATATTGAAATTTATTTTCAGAAGAGGAGTAGTATGACACAGAGGAGGCGAACCAGAGGAAAACGGCGGGAAAGAAAGGTTGTTCCGTCAGGGAAAGCCTATATCCAGTCCACCTTTAACAATACGATTGTGACCCTTACTGACCCCCAGGGTAATGTCCTTGCCTGGGGCAGCTCAGGGTCATCAGGATTTAAGGGTTCACGGAAAGGTACTCCCTATGCCGCCCAGCTGGCGGCCCGGGACGCCGCGCGTAGAGCCATGGAGCACGGCCTGCGCCAGATTGAGGTCTTTGTTAAGGGGCCGGGCAGCGGCCGTGAGGCGGCAATCCGTTCTTTGCAAAGCTCGGGCCTCTTTATCACCAGCATTATGGATGTGACTCCAATTCCGCATAATGGCTGCCGTCCTCCGAAGAGAAGGCGGGTGTAAGGTAAGAAATGGCAAGATATACGCTTTCAGTTTGCAAGTTGTGTCGTCGTACCGGTGAGCGGCTAATGCTCAAGGGCAGCAAGTGCATTATCAAATGCACACTGGAGAGAAGGCCGAGACCCCCGGGACAACAAGCCACTCAACGCCGCCGGCGGATTTCTGACCGCGGTCTTCAGTTAATGGAGAAGCAGAGAGTCCGCTACAGCTACGGCGTTCTGGAGAGACAGTTCCGGCGGATTTTCGCTCAGGCGGAGAAACAGATGGGTATCACCGGTGACAACTTGCTGGTATTACTGGAAAGGCGACTTGATAATGCGGTCTACCGTTTAGGCTTTGCAGAATCCCGTGCTCAAGCTCGCCAGCTGGTTCGGCACGGGCACATCACGATCAACGGACGTAAGAATGACATACCCTCTTGCCTGGTCAGGGAGGGGGATACTATTAGCTGGAAAGAGAGTAGTACCAGGTCTGAGTATTATCAGCAGTTGCTCAAAGATATTCAGGCTAAGTCTGTGGTCGGCTGGTTAAGCCTGAACAAGCAGACTCTCGTTGGGCAGGTTTTGTCTTTGCCCACCCCTGATGATATTGATACCAAGTTTGACGGGAAGGCGATAGTTGAGTACTACTCGCGATAAGGAGGTCGGTTTTGTCTCACCTCGTGGTACCTAAGGTTGAATGTATTGAGAGCGGTGATAACTTCGGGCGGTTCGGCGCCGAACCTATGGAGAAGGGTTTTGGTATTACTATCGGCAACGCCCTGCGGCGAGTGTTACTGGGACATCTTCCGGGGGCGGCGGTTGTCAGTGTTAAGATTGAAGGAATTCAGCATGAATTCTCGCCTATTCCTTACGTGAAAGAGGATGTAACCGACTTTCTGCTTAACGTCAAAGGCTTGAGGTTAAAGCCAATCTCAGGGCGTCCCGGTAAGCTGGTACTGGAAGCGGAAGGAGAAAAACAGGTTACCGCGGCTGATATTAAACCCTCGGCGGACTTTGAAATCGCTAATCCGGGTCTGTATCTGGCCACCCTGGATTCGGCTGAAGCCAGGCTTTATGTGGAATTAGACGTGGAACTGGCCAGCGGCTACAGAGAAGCTGAGTCCAGCGAGAACATGGCCGTTGGAGTAATTCCGGTAGATGCCATCTTCACCCCGACACGTAAAGTCAATTTTACCGTTGAGCCGGTCCATGTCGGTCAGGAGACCAGTCGGGAACGGATGTACCTGGAAGTCTGGACGGATGGGACGATATCACCGGTCACCGCCCTTAGCCGCAGCGCTGAAATTTTGGGCGAGCAGCTCGCCGCGTTTGCTAATTTTACCCGGGTTTCCCAGGAAGATTCAGGGGAGGCTGCTCGTCTGACTATTGATGAGGAGCAGTACAATATGCCGGTGGAGCAGCTAAACCTGTCCGTACGTACTCTCAACTGCTTGAGGCGTGGTGGTATTACTACCGTTGGCGAATTAATCGCCAAAGAGGAAAAAGAACTGCTGGGACTGCGTAATTTCGGGGAAAAGTCCCGGCAGGAGATAATCGACCGCCTTGAGTCAATGGGACTCTCGCTGGCTTCTTACATTGGAGATGATGAGGAAAATTTGGCCGGAATGGAATCCGAGGAGTAATAACCGGGGTATCATGAAATGAGTAACAAAACAGCACGTTCAAGAACAGGCAAGACTTCAAGTTACCGCAGGGCGATGTATCGTAACCTGGTGACTGACCTCCTGGGTTATGAGAAGATTACTACCACCGCGCCCAAGGCCGCCCAGGTACGTGGTCTGGCGGAGAAGATGATTACGTTAGGCAAGCGGGGCGGGCTTCATTCCCGTCGCCAGGCACTGTCCTTTGTCTTCAATGAAGACATCGCCGACAAGCTATTTAATGAGCTTGCCCAGAGATATTCCGCCCGTCCCGGCGGTTATACCCGTATTACTAAGCTGGGGCCCAGGCTGGGTGATGGCGCCCTGATGGTCCAGCTTGAGCTGGTGAAATAAATGGTGCTTACCGCCGATATTCCGGACGTGGGACTGATTACCGGTTCAGCCGTGACTACCAGGGTCGTCCTGGTGCTGGAATATGACGGTACCCGCTACCATGGTTCCCAGTGGCAGGCTGATATGCCTACTGTTCAAGAGGAAATAGAGAAAGCGCTACGGAAGCTTACCGGGGAAAAGACGCGGGTGACCTCAGCCAGCCGCACTGATGCCGGCGTCCATGCCCGGGGGCAGGTGGTCAGCTTCAGGACAGCGTCACCCCATCCCCCGGAGACTTTTATTAGCGGGCTGAATTATTATCTGCCTCCGGATGTGGCGGTCAGGACGGCGTATAGAGTAAGGGATTCCTTTAACGTCAGGAGACAGGCGGTGAGCCGGGAATATGACTATTACATACTTAATAGCCCGGTACGGTCGCCCCTGAGAGAGGGTTTTTCCTACCGGGTTGGCGGGCGACTGGATATCGAGGTGATGAATCAGGCATGTCAGGCGCTTATCGGCGAACATGACCTGGCCTCTTTTATGAGCGGTACCGGCGCCGGGGTGAAGAGCACGGTGCGCCGGGTTTACCGGGCGGAAATCAGGCGAGACGGGGATATGGCCGTATTTAATATGGTGGCTAATTCATTCTTACCTCATCAGGTGCGTAATACCGCCGGGGCCTTAATCAGGGTCGGTCTGGGTAAGATGGATGTCGCCGGGTTTGTTGATATAATGGCTGCCAAAAGACCCGGTCTGGCCGGACCGGCGGCCCCCGCTTGCGGGCTATTCCTGACGCGGGTAAACTATCCCCGCCCTTTAGCCGAGGAGACCGTTTGAAAACCGTAACCTTAGTTTGTGAGGATGATAAATGTTAAAGACCTATAGTACTAAAGCCTCTGATATTGAGCGGGAATGGCACCTTATCGATGCTTCAGATGAAATCCTGGGCAAGGTGGCGACACGGGCGGCTAGCCTGCTGATGGGTAAGCACAAGCCAATCTTCAGCAATCACCTGGATACCGGTGATTATGTCGTTATCATCAACGCGGAGAAGGTGCGGGTTACCGGCAAGAAGGCGCAGCAAAAGTTCTATTACCGGCATTCCGGTTATCCCGGAGCGCTCAAAAGTACCAGTTTAGAGAGGATGATGCAGACCTATCCCACACGGGTGATTGAGCATGCCGTTAAGGGCATGTTGCCTCATACCCGCCTGGCCGCCGGGATGATGACCAGGCTCAGGATTCACGCCGGTACCAGTCATCCTTATCAGGGCCAGATAAAAACTGACCTGACTAAAGAAGAGAAGGGATAGCATAAAAGGCAGGGAAAAGGGAGGTTTCTTTGGCAAAGCAAACATACTATCAGAAGACAGGCAGGCGCAAGACGGCGGTAGCCCAGGTACGGCTGTTGCCGGGTGGCGGCGCCATCGTGGTCAACGGCACTCCTTATGAGGAGTTATTCCCCAGGCTGGTCAACCGTCAGGCAATCGCCAGGCCCCTGGTATTGACCGAGACTCTCGGCAAGTACAGCATAACGGTTAAGGTGGACGGCGGCGGCGTATCAGGTCAGTGCGGCGCTATCTCTCATGGTATTGCGCGGGCCCTGCTGGCTGCCGACGAAGGCCTTAAACCGGTGCTGCGCCAGAACGGGTTGCTTACCAGAGACTCCAGGACTAAAGAGAGAAAGAAGGCCGGTCTCAAACGTGCCCGTAAAGCGCCTCAGTACACCAAGCGTTAAGGTCTCTGGCTGAGAGGGATAAACACACAAGCTGCCTGTTTGGTCAAGGCCGGGCATTAGCAGGGAAAGATTTCGGAGAGGGGCATAGCCCCTCTCTTTCTTTTTGCAGCTTTTCCGCCGGCTCTCAAGATATGCTATGATAACAATGGACTTGCAGGTGCTGAAATGGCTGATGGATTGCCTGCCCTGACCCTGGAAACGGTCGGTCAACAACTGGATAATATCTACCGCCGCCTCATCGAGTGCTACGGCCACCAGCACTGGTGGCCTGCCGAGGAGCCGTTTGAGGTGATGGTGGGGGCAATACTCACCCAGTCCGCCGCCTGGCGTAATGTGGAGAAGGCTATCTCCAACCTGAAAGCGGCCGGGGCGCTGTCATCCCGGGCGCTTCGCCAGCGCAGCCTGGCGGAAATTGCCGACCTTATTCACCCCTGCGGGTACTATAACGTCAAGGCGCGTAAGCTCAAGTCCCTGGTGCACTGGCTCCAGGAATACTGTGATGACGACCTGAGCAGGCTTTCCGATGGTGCTACTGACCGGCTCCGTCAGCAGCTCCTGGCGGTCTGGGGTATCGGGGAGGAGACAGCTGATTCCATAATCCTGTACGCGGTAGGCAAGCCGGTTTTTGTTATTGACGCTTACACCCGCCGTATTATCGACCGCATCGGCCTGGCGGTTGATGGGAACAGCTACGCGGATTATCAGTCGCTCTTTACGGAAAATTTACCGGCGGATGCGGTGCTGTTCAATGAATATCACGCCCTGCTGATCTGTCTGGGCAAGAATGTCTGCCGCCCCCGCCCCCTCTGCCCGCGGTGCTGCCTCCGGGAGGTCTGCCGTTTCAGCTCGAATAGCTGACTAACCGGCGCTTTTCTTGCTGCCTTCCGGGCTGCGGCTCTGGCTTATCCAGGCTTTTCTGTCTCTGATGTCCCGGTCAAAAAGCAGGCGGTTGATAACCACCTCTCTGGTTGGCAGCCCGGCGCTGATCGGGGCGCGCGGCACCGTCAACCGCCGTAACATGGCGGTAAACAGTAGCAACAGGTAACCCAAGGTAATGGCCGACCTTTCTTCGATGCCGAACGGCTCGCTGAGAAACCAGCTTGCCACCGGTAAGCTGACCAGGGCTATGGTTACTCCCAGGGATAGCTGCCGGAAGGGCGCAAAAAGGTAAGCCAGGACTAAAGCGCTTATCCCCAGCTTGGGTGACAGTACCAGGAGGACACCCAGGGTAGTGAACATACCGCGCCCCCCGTTGAAACCGAGAAAGACTGTCCAGTTGTGTCCGATAATGGCCGCCAACCCGATGATTATCTGCTGGATGACGCCCAGCCCCATTAACTGGGCCAGCCCCACCGTTACCATCCCTTTCCCCAGGTCAAAAATAGTTACCGGGATGCTCCACCGCTTCGAGACGACAGACAAAACGTTGGACGCCCCGACGTTCCCGCTGCCGTATTGCCGGATATCTATCCCCCGTCTCCATTTGGCAATCAGATAGGCGGTCGGCACTGAGCCTAGCAGATAGGCGCCTGCAACCAGTAAGACAAACTCGATACCCATTTACTTTTTCTGGTTACGGCTTGGCTGACTTGACCGCCTGGTGGCCTGGTCTAAAGCAAAGAGTTTCTCGGCCACGGTGATGGGGACATCAGCCCCGCCGATCATGGTCTCGGTGCTGTTGTCCAGCCCGTGGTAATCGCTGCCGCCGGTGGCGATAAGGCCGTGCTGGTCAGCCAGCGTCACCAGTCGGTTGATTTCTTCAGGGGTGTAATTGTTATAGTAAGCTTCGATACCGGCCAGGCCGTGGGCTTTCAGTTCAACAATCAGCGCCTCCGGTTCATTAAGGGTAAGCGGGTGTGCCAGCACCGGCACGCCGCCCGCCCGCAGTATCAGTTTTACCAGTTCCGCGGGGCTCATCTTTTTTCGTGAGACATAGGCCGGCTTGCCCCAGCCGAGATAGCCGGAAAACGCCTCCTTCATGGAAGATATGTAGCCTTTCTCCAGCATCGCCTGGGCGATGTGGGGACGGCCGACGGAGCCGCTGCCGGCGATTTCCCTGACACGCTCCCACTCAACGGGCAGACCTAACCTCCCCAGTTTGGCAATCATTTGCTGTGCCCGTTCCAGGCGGGAATCGCGTAATGTCTGCAGAGCGTCGCACAACTCGGGGTGAGTATAATCTATAAAATAGCCCAGAACATGAGCCTCGCCGGTGGCAATGTCGGCGCTGATCTCAACACCAGGTATCACGGTTAGCTGAGGGAAACTTCTGGCCGCTTCCAGGGCGGGGGCAATGCCGTCAAGGTTATCGTGGTCCGCCAGGGCGATAACGGTTAGCCCGGCCTCAGCGGCTCTACTGACCACTTCCGCCGGGCTCAAGGTGCCATCGGATACTGTGGAATGGATGTGGAGGTCAACCTGGGACATTATTCCACCTCCTGGTAGACGCGGTCGATACGGGTCGCTTTACCGCTCTTTTTGTCTATCTCAACCAGTACCGCGTTGAACATTACTTTACCCTGAGCTACGGATAGACGGTTGTGTATGGAGCTGAGGAAACGCTGCAGTACTGATTCAGTATCATCACCGATAACCGAGTCAACCGGGCCGGTCATGCCGATATCGGTGACATAGGCGGTGCCTCTGGGAAACAGCTGGGCGTCAATGGTGCCGACATGGGTATGTGTGCCCAGCACGGCGCTGACCCTGCCATCCAGGTATCTCCCCAGCGCCATCTTTTCTGATGTTGCTTCGGCGTGAAAGTCAACAATAATTACCGGCGGTCTGGGGTTAAGCTCCGCCAGCAATTTATCCATGCCCCGGAATGGACAATCGAAGTTGCCGATGAAAGTCCTTCCGATAAGATTGACCACCATAATATCCTTCTTGATGAGATAGCCCCTCCCCGGTACCCCCGGCGGATAGTTCAGCGGGCGTAAAAGAGGCATATTTTCATCATCAAGGTAAGGAATGATTTCTTTTTGCGCCCAGATGTGGTTGCCTGAGGTAAGTACGTCAACGCCGGCGTCAAGCAACTCTCTGGCCGTCAGTGGTGTCACCCCTATGCCGCCGGCAATATTCTCGGCGTTGGCGATAACCAGGTCAAACTTGTGTCGCCTGTGCAGCTCCGGTAAGAGCTTATTTACGGCTTGCCTGCCGGGCCTGCCGATTATATCACCAATGGCTAGAATTAACACGATGCTCCAGCAGAGGACAACACCAGGTCATAGCTGACGGTTACCCCCGTACCTTTACCTCCTATTTAGCGAAGTCTACGGCTCTGGTTTCCCGGACAACGATAACCTTGATTTGCCCCGGGTACTCCAGACCCTCCTCTATTTTCTTGACGATATCCCGGGCCAGCCTCATCGCTCCCAGGTCGTCAACCTCTTCAGGCTTGACTAAAATGCGGATTTCACGCCCGGCCTGAATGGCAAAAGACTTTTCTACTCCCTTAAAGTTATTGGCGATGTCCTCCAGCGCCCGCAGCCGTTTCAGGTAGTTCTCTAATGACTCGCGCCTGGCTCCCGGCCGGGCACTGCTGATGGCGTCAGCCGCTGATATGATATAGCCCCAGATGCTGACATTGCTGGTCTCAAGGTGATGTTCGACGATACCCTGAATAACCTCGGGGGACTTGTCCCATTGCTTTACCAGGTCCGCCCCGATAGCTGTATGCGTGCCTTCTACCTCACGGTCTATCGCCTTCCCGATGTCATGCAGCAGTCCGGCCCTCTTGGCGATATTGACATCAGCCTCCAGTTCGGCGGCAATCATACTGGCCAGATAAGCAACCTCGATGCTATGGGTGAGAACATTCTGTCCATAGCTGGTGCGGTACTTGAGGCGACCCAGTAATCTGATTAGCTCCGGGCGTAGTCCGTGCACTCCTACCTCGTAAGCCGCCTGCTCGCCGGCGCTGTACATGGTGGCCTCTATTTCTTCCCTGGTCTTGGCTACCACCTCCTCGATGCGTGCCGGGTGAATACGGCCGTCAATGATGAGCTTGTTTAAGGCTAAGCGGGCTATTTCCCGTCTTACCGGGTCGAAACTGGAAAGAGTCACCGCTTCCGGTGTATCGTCAATAATCAGGTCGACACCGGTCGCCTGCTCCAGTGCCCGGATGTTGCGGCCCTCCCGCCCGATGAGCCGGCCCTTCATCTCATCGCTGGGCAGCGGAACACTGACTACCGATGTTTCCGATACCACTTCAGAAGCGGAACGCTGGATGGCCTGGGATAAAATTTCCTGGGCTTTCTTATTAGATTCCTCTTTCAGCTTTTCTTCCCAGTCCCGAAGTCGCCGGGAACTTTCATCCCGGATTTCAACCTCTATCTTCTCCAGCAAAAACTGCTTGGCCTCATTGCTGGTCATGCCCGAAACCATCTCCAGCTGCTTTAGCTGCTTGTCTTTGATCGAATTGAGGTCGGCACGAATGGCATCGATACTCTTTTCCTTGTTGATCAGGTTACGTTCACGCTGTTCAATGCTTTCCAGCCTGCGGTCCAGTGTTTCTATCTTGTTGGAGAGGCGGCTTTCCTGACGCTGTAGTTCCGTGCGCCTTTCACGGTATTCGGAATCATTGGCTGCTATAGCTTTATCTACCTCCGCTTTGGATTCGTTAATAATTTCCCGGGCTTCATTCCTGGCTTCGGCCACTGTCCTGGCGGCCTTCCTCTGCGCGTTACGGAGCTGGCGGTTAATGACCATCTGCCGGGCAAAAAAGACAGAGGCCCCCCCCAGTATCACCCCGATAACAAAAACAGAGATTATTAGTAACACGGTAATTGTTTGCATTTTTCACCTCGCTTTCTGATTTTAAGTAAGAGCAAATACACCTATCTATAAGGAGTTGTCACTTGTTTCTTGCCATAGCCGTTTCACGGTATGGTTTATCACCTCGTAATCGAATCCGCGTCTCTTCAGGAACCCGCCCAGTCGCCGGGAAAAGCCCTGATAATCGGACTGAGGTAAACGGTAAACTCTGCTCAGGGCTGCCTGGTAGGCGCTCTCTTCATCGTCAATGGTATCAATCACCTGGTTTATTATATCATCGGCGATGCCTTTCCGCCTGAGCTCCATTACGGTCAGCCTCCGGCTGCGCGGGTTAAACGTTTCCCGGTTATCCTTCCAGAATTGAGCAAAAGCCATATCATCGCCCAGTCCCTGTGTCTTTAACCTGGAGATTACCGTTTCCCGGGTATCCTCAGTAAAACCGCGCTGGCGGAGTTTTTCTCTCAACTCGCTCTCACTGCGGGGCCGGTAACTGAGATAGTGAAGGGCAGCATTGAGGCAACGCTGCCGGCGGTCAGCCCCGGTCAATGCTTCAATCCGGTCAGCCGATAATGCCTGCTTAACCTGCAGCCCCTCCTGAGCCACCACCTCGGCGGCTAAACTGAAGGCATATTTGCCGTCCAGAAATATATTTACCCTCCCCCCCCGGTCTTTCCTGCTATGGAGAGCCGTGATTTCGCGCATTGACCTGGCACCTCTCCTAAAACAAATAGAGCTGAGGAAATATGCCTCAGCTCTACAAATATTCAGTTTTCAGTTATTGATTGGACTGTGAATTTAGCTCTTGAAGTTCAATTCTTGTTATTTGAATTATTGCCTGAAGGAGCGTGGTTGCTGATTGCTGAGGCTTTAATCTGCTGGCCAATCTCCTGGGCAAGTTCCGGGTTTTGAGACAGGAATTGCTTGGCATTCTCCCTGCCTTGCCCGAGGCGAGTGTCACCAAAAGAGAAAAAGGCACCAGACTTGCTAACTAGCCCCAGCTCTACACCAAGGTCCAGAATATCACCCTCCCGGCTTATTCCATGGTCAAACATGATGTCAAATTCGGCGCTTCTGAAGGGAGGTGCGACCTTGTTCTTGACTATCTTGGCTTTAACATGAGTTCCTATCATTTCGTTACCTTGCTTGATGGTGTCAGTACGCCTTAAATCTATTCTTACTGAACTGTAGAACTTGAGCGCCCGGCCACCGGGTGTCACCTCAGGATTACCGAAGACAATACCGACCTTCTCTCGTAGCTGGTTGATGAATATTACCGCGGTTCCTGCTTTGCTGATGGTGGACGTCAGCTTTCTTAGGGCCTGTGACATCAGGCGGGCTTGCAAGGCAACATGAGTATCCCCCATCTCCCCCTCAATTTCAGCCTGGGGTACCAGGGCGGCGACGCTATCGACGACAATTATCTCAACAGCCCCGCTCCTGACCAGCGCTTCGGCAATCTCCAAAGCCTGCTCCCCGGTATCCGGTTGGGATATCAGCATCTCATCAACATTTACCCCGCAGCGCCTGGCGTAGGACGGGTCCAGAGCGTGCTCAACATCGATATAAGCCGCGATACCCCCCCGTTTCTGCGCTTCTGCAATTATGTGCTGCCCCAGGGTAGTCTTACCTGATGCTTCAGGGCCAAAAATTTCCGTAATCCGCCCTCTGGGGATACCCCCTATTCCTAGGGCCAGGTCTAATGATAGTGAACCACTGGGAATAGCCTCCACCGGTGACATGACAACCGACTCACCCAATTTCATGATTGAGCCTTTGCCAAACCTCTTTTCAATCTGGCTAATCGCTAGTTCTAGTGCTTTTCCTTTTTCCGTGGTCATGCTCGTCTCAAAAAAATACTAACATAACCAACCAGTTAAAGCAAGTGACATAAAAAAGGGTTTTATTCGGTTTTGGTTGGCGGTGTCATTGCGAGACCATTCCGCCGCAGGCGGAAGGCTTCAGCCCGAGTTCAGCGTTCGACTGAGCTCACGCCGAAGTCCCGAGGGCGAAGCAATCCGTAGTCCGGGGAGCGGATTGCTTCACTGCGCTCGCAATGACAAATAAAACCAACCAAATACAAACAGAACCTAAAAATCACGCCTGACTTTACTAGCAGCTATCCGGAGCGCTATAATTGTCTCGTGTTTAGCGTTAGCGTACCTTACCGGGTTTCAGGGTAGCGTTAGTCCCTGCCGGTCAACCGGTTATAGTTATGAAAAGGATTGGAATACTCTACCATCCCATGAGAGAAGCCGCCCGCACCATGGCCCGGCGGCTGGAGGAGTTTCTCGGCGCCAGGCACCTGGCTGTCTGGTTATCTTCCGCCTGGGAGGAGGAAGCGGGCAGGGCTAAGGTGGCTGATACCGATTTGTTTATCACCATTGGCGGGGACGGCACTATCTTGCGGGCGGCGCAGCTGGCAATCGCCGGCTTGACCCCTATTGTGGGGATAAACCTGGGTCAACTGGGTTTTATGACCGAGCTTAGCATTGACGAAGCCGAGGAAAAACTGACCGCCCTGCTGTCCGGTGAAGGCTGGATTGACGAGCGGTCTCTGCTGGAAGCGGAGCTTTCCCCGGTGGACGGTGGGGAGGAAGCGCCCCGTACCTTTTATGCCCTGAATGATGTGGTCGTGGCGCGGGGAGCGGTAGCCAGGGTGATCAATGTCGAAGCCAGTATTGACGAGGAGGTATTGACCACATATCGGGCTGACGGGGTAATTGTGGCCACGGCTACGGGCAGTACCGGCTACGCGCTGGCGGCCGGGGGTCCCGTCCTGAACCCACGGGCCAGGGAGTTCCTGCTCGTGCCGATATTACCCCATCTCAGTCTGGCATATACCATGGTGTTATCATCAACGGCCATGGTTAAATTGTGCGTGGATACTACCGCCCCGGCGACGCTCAGCATTGACGGTCATATCAACCTGGAATTATCAGATAAAGCTATTGTCAGGGTGAGGCATAGCGCGCGGAAAGTCCGGTTTTTAAGGATTCATCCGGAAACGTCGTTCTACACCTCCCTGGAGCAAAAATTGAAGGGGAAACATTAGATTGTATTGCGTAGAAAAAGCTAGAATCACTGATGCCGCCCAGATGCACGTGTTGATTAATTATTTTGCTGACAAGGGTGAGATGCTGGCACGCCCCTTGAGCGAGATATATGAAAATATCAGGGATTACTTTGTCGTCAGGGAAGGCGAGCGGGTAGTTGCCTGTGCGGCTTTGCATGTCAACTGGCTCGACCTGGCCGAGATAAAGTCAGTGGCGGTGGCTGAGGAATGCCAGCGAAAGGGAGTTGGCGACCTGCTGATTGACGCCTGTCTTAAAGAAGCCGGGGAGCTTGGTATCGCCACCGTATTTTGCCTGACCTACAAACCCGCCTTCTTTTCGCGGTTCGGCTTCTTACAGGTGGATAAGATGGAGCTGCCGCAGAAGGTCTGGACGGAATGTTACCGTTGTCCCCAGTTCCCTAATTGCGAAGAAATAGCTCTCGTCTACCGGCCCGGAGAGACCGCTGGCAAACAATGATTCACCGGGCGGAAGGTCGGCGATATTTGCTCAGCGGAGACCGGCAAGGGTCCGGCTAACGGAGGATTTAGCTTGGTTGAGGAAAAGCCGCTATCCAGCCAACTGGTTTATCAAGGGCGGGCGCTGAGGCTGCGGGTTGATACCGTGCAGATGCCTGATGGGCGGCAGACGACCCGAGAGATTGTGGAGCGTAGCGACTGCGTAGCTATTGTGGCGGTTGATGCTAATGATGATGTTCTGCTGGTCAATCAGTTCCGCAGGGCGGTGGAAAAAGAGCTTGTAGAGATACCGGCCGGTGGTATTGACCCCGGGGAAGACCCGGCAGACGCCGTCCGCCGTGAGCTGCGTGAGGAGACCGGTTACCTCCCGCGGAAAGTGGAGAGGCTGGGCGGGTTTTACCTTGCCCCCGGCTACAGCAGCGAATACCTTTATCTTTACCTGGCTACTGACCTCGTTCCCAGCCCGCTGCATGCTGAGGATACGGATGAAATCAGCTTAAGCCGGGTCCCCCTTAGCCAGATTCCCGGTCTTATCGCCTCGGGGAATATTTTTGATGCCAAGAGTATCGCCGGTCTGTTTACCTTTCTTGAGCGTCAAAAAGGGCGCTGAGATACCCGTAACGCCTGAGGGCGGTAGCCCGGCCGGATTTAGCCCAGCGCATTCGAGAGCTGGCGTCCCCCGAGCAGGTGCAGATGAAGATGGGGCACCCCCTGTCCACCCTGCCGGCCGCAGTTGATGACCAGCCGGTAGCCGCTTTCCGAGATACCTTCCTCTCTGGCCAGCCGGTTGGCGATGGCAACCATTTCCCCGGCCAGTCCAGATTCCTCTTCAGCAAGCTGGACCAGAGAAGGGATGTGCTTTCTGGGGATGATAAGCAGGTGTACCGGCGCCAGGGGATTAATGTCCGGAAAGACGACGATTCTTTCATCCCGGTAAAGGATATTGGACGGTATTTCACCGGCGGCAATCTGACAGAAAACGCAGTCCATATTTCCTCCTTTTCCCTGGTATCGGAGCTTTCAGGTTAATAGCATCCAGATGGTATCATACTATCACTTTCACGGGCAAACCGGAGTTGGGGAAGATGTCTAACAGTGGTTTGTCATGCGAGGGCTTCGCCGGCTGGAATGGCGGATGTTAAACACTCTCGGTTAGAGTATCCGGCAGGTGGCGGTAAATTGGCAAAAATTGTGCTAGAATAGGAGTAGCACTGCTGCCATGGTCAGTTTTCAGAAGAAAGGCGTAAGTTGGAGAAAAGCCGCCGGACACTAGCCGGCACCCGTTGCCGTAATACCGAGTTCAGGTGGGGGGAGCGTACCTACGTGATGGGGGTCATCAACCTCAGCCCGGATTCCTTTTCCGGAGACGGGCTGGGTGATGATATCGAGGCCATTGTTGCCCAGGCCCGGCGTTTTGTCGCGGAGGGGGCTGATATTTTAGATGTTGGTGGGGAATCAACCCGCCCCGGCACCAGGCCAAAATCCGCGGAGAGTATTGAAGAAGAGTTGCGCCTGGTAGTTCCGGCGATAGCCAGATTAGCCAGGGAGGTACCGGTACCGTTAAGTGTCGATACCTATAAATCGGAGGTGGCCAGCCGGGCGGTGGAGGTGGGCGCTAACATGATTAACGATATCTGGGGCCTGAAGCGTGACCCGGATATTGCCCGGGTCGCCGCCGCGGCGGGAGTCCCGCTGCTCCTGATGAGCAACCAGCGGGACGCTCCCAGCCCGGATATAATGGCGGAGCTGGTGGCTGACTTGACGAGGGCTATCAGGCAGGCGATGGAAGCCGGAGTGCCCGGTGAGAATATTATCATTGACCCCGGCATTGGCTTCGGTAAAAGCCTGAAGCAGAACCTGGAAATCATCCGCCGTCTGGCTGAACTGAAATCCCTGGGCAGGCCTATCCTGCTGGGAACATCACGAAAATCGATGATTGGCCTGACACTGGACCTGCCTCTTGACCAGCGTGTCGAGGGTACCGCGGCTACCGTGGCTATCGGCATTGCCCACGGCGCCGATATGGTGCGCGTCCATGACGTTGCGCAGATGGTGCGGGTATCCCGGATGAGCGATGCTATTATGCGAGGTGTTACAAATGAGCTTTGAACCGGTAGCAGCCTACCTGGGACTGGGGTCGAACCTGGGAGACCGCCAGGGTAATCTGGATCTGGCGTTGAACCTGCTCTCACAGAGGCTACCGGTAAGAAAGGTATCGTCGGTATACGATACCGAGCCGGTAGGGAACACCAATCAGCCCCGTTTCCTTAATCTGGTGTGTCAGGTGGATACCAGGCTGGCGCCGGAGGCATTGCTGACACTGGCCAAGGGTATTGAGCGCAAGCTGGGCAGAGCGCCGAATACCCATGGTGCCCCCCGCCCTATTGACATTGACATCCTGTTCTACGGCGACCAGGTTATTGAAACCCCGGAGCTGGTTATTCCCCACCCCCGGCTGGCGGAAAGGGCTTTTGTCCTGGTTCCGCTGGCGGAGATTGCCCCTGACCTGGTGCACCCGGTAAGCGGCAAGACGGTCAGGGAGCTATTGCGGGCGGTGACCGAGAAGCAGGGCGTGCTCAAATGGGGAGGTAGTTAAGAAGGCACGATGTACCGGGTATCCGTAGAAGACCATTTTGACGCCGCCCATTTCCTGAGGGGCTACCAGGGGAAGTGTGAGGCGCTGCACGGGCACCGTTACAAGGTGGTGGTACAGGTAACCGCAGCCGGTGTTGATGATATTGGACTGGCTTATGACTTCACGGTGCTGAAGCAGCATCTGTCCGGTATCCTGTCCCGCTTTGACCATGCCTGTCTCAATGACGTGCCTCCCTTTGATAAGATAAACCCGTCATCGGAAAATATCGCGGCCACCATCTATAAGGAGCTTGAACCGGGGCTGGCGGGAGACGGGGCTTCTCTCTCCGCGGTGGAGGTATGGGAATCACCCGAGAGCTGGGTGACCTATACCCCGGACTGCTAGATTACTTAAAACTTCCTCTTAAGCGTGCTTTGCCCTGAAAGAACTATTTTCGTGTCACCCTGAGCGCGGCGAAGGGTCTTGGGGCGGTGTAGACTCACTCGTACCCCACCCACAGATTCTTCGGTCGCGGAGTTTACACTGAGCGAAGCGAATGTGCTCCTTCAGAGTAACATTTGATATAAGCCCCTTGTTTAGGGGAATAGGGCAAAGGGGATAGGGTTAGTATCAGGACGAATCTGTACGCTCCGGGGGCAGCAGGTTGGGGATGGTATCCGTAATAGGATAGCGTGTCCGGCACTTCGGGCAGTAAAGAGAGCCGCTGACTACTTCCTCTTCATCCTCCTCTGCCACGCTCAGTTCCAGCTCCCCCTTGCATACCGGACAGGCTAAAATATCCACAAGTTCCCGTTTCATAGCTGGATTATAGCACAGAGCAGGATTCATCGTGCCGGGTAAAGTTTAACGGGTTTGAAATCTCACGGAATCCGGGGGTACTGAAGAACCGGTCAGTACAAAAACTTGACAAATTAACATTTCTCTTTCTATAATAAAGAGAAACCCCTTGCTTCACTTCTTGCCCAAAATTTCCAGCGTGAGTTATCTTTCATAGTACCCTTAAGGTTTAGCCTGGTTTTCCTGTATGGCGAAATACATCTTTGTTACCGGTGGCGTAGTCAGTTCAGTTGGTAAGGGTATCACTGTCGGTTCAATTGGTACCATTCTGAAGAGTCGCCAGATTACCGTCTCCGTGCAGAAGCTGGACCCCTATCTTAATGTTGATCCCGGAACAATGTCCCCCTACCAGCATGGCGAGGTGTTTGTTACCAGGGATGGCGCCGAGACTGACCTTGACCTGGGCAACTACGAACGCTTCATTGACATTGAGTTGACCAGTGATTCTAATATTACCTCGGGGCAGATATACAGCGCCGTTATCGCCAAGGAGCGGCGGGGTGATTTTCTCGGGGGCACCATTCAGGTGGTGCCTCATGTTACTACGGAGATAAAGGACCGCTTTAAAAAGCTGGCTGAACAGTCCGGGGCGGAGGTGGTTATCATCGAGGTGGGCGGTACTGTCGGCGATATTGAGGGACAGCCCTTCCTGGAAGCTATCAGGCAGATGAGAAATGACGTCGGGCGGCACAATGTGCTCTATATCCATGTCACGCTGTTGCCCTATCTGGCGACGACCCAGGAGCTGAAGACCAAGCCTACTCAGCACAGCGTCAATGAGTTGCGCCGTATCGGTATCCAGCCTGATATTATCATCTGCCGTAGTGACCACCCTATTCCGGAGGCGCTAAGGGACAAGATATCCCGCTTTTGTGACGTCGAGCGTCAGGGGGTTATTCCCCTGCCCACAGTGGACACCATCTATGAAGTACCGCTGGTACTGGAAGAAGAAGGACTGGGACAGCTGATTACGGACAAGCTCGAACTTGAAGCGCGCCGCAGTGACCTGAGCGAGTGGCGGAAACTGGTGGCATCTCTCAAAAGGCCCCGTGAGCCGGTTAACATCGCCCTGGTCGGCAAATATGTGGACTTAAAGGACTCTTATTATTCGGTACGTGAAGCCTTGCAGCACGCCGCCCTCCACCATAACCGGGACGTTAATCTCATCTGGGTCTCATCGGAGGATTTGGAGAAGGAGGGTGGAGAGGCTTTGCTGCGTTCCGCCCAGGGCATCGTTGTTCCCGGCGGTTTCGGTATCAGGGGGATTGAAGGCATGATAGAAGCCGCCCGCTATGCCCGGGAGAATAAAATCCCCTACCTTGGATTATGCCTGGGGATGCAGGTCATGGTGATTGAATTTGCCCGCCATGCCCTGAACTCCCCCGAGGCAAACTCTACCGAGTTTAATGAAGCTACTCCTCATCCGGTTATTGACCTGCTTCCCGGTCAGAAAAAGACGCAGGACAAGGGCAGTACCATGCGCCTGGGTGATTACCCCTGTCAACTGGTTGAAGGTACTCTGGTGTCCAAGGCTTACGGACGGAACCTGATTCAGGAACGTCACCGGCACCGCTACGAGTTTAACAACCGCTTCCGCGACCAGCTCGAAAAGGCGGGAATGGTCTGCAGTGGCCTGTCCCCTGACGGTAATCTGGTGGAGTTCTGTGAGCTGACCGGCCACCCCTGGATGGTCAGTTGCCAGTGCCACCCCGAATTTACCTCCCGTCCCGGCCGTGCCCATCCCCTCTTCCGAGACTTTATCGGAGTTGCCAGGGACGTACTGCGGGAAGGGGCACAGCCATCGCTGCCCTTTTCGACTTAACGGATAAATAACATTGCTGAGAGGACTGGATGCGTATTTTCCTGGATACAGCTAATCTTGACCAGATAAAACGGGCGGTCAAGCTGGGTGTTATCAGCGGCGTTACTACCAATCCCAGCCTGGTCTCCCAGGCTGGGATCAAAGACTATGAAGCTGCCATCAAAGAGATTTGCGCGGTTGACTGCGGGCCGATTTCCGCCGAGGTGCTGGTTGAAGGGGTCAAGCCGATGATTGAACAGGCACGTCAAATCGCGCGCTGGGCGCCCAATATCATCATTAAGATCCCGGCTACGGCTGACGGTCTGGAAGTGACCTCGGTCCTGGCGGGAGAAGGCATCAAGGTGAACTTCACCCTCTGTTTCTCATTGAATCAGGCCCTGCTGGGAGCGCGGGCCGGCGCCGCCTATGTCAGCCCCTTTGTCGGCCGACTGGATGATATCGGCAGTGACGGCATGAAACTGGTCGGGGATATCGTTGACGTCTTTGGTAAGTATGATGACTTGAAAACCGAGGTGATCGCCGCCAGTATCCGGCACCCTGAGCACTGTATCGCGGCCGCTAAGGTCGGGGCTCACATTGCTACCGTTCCCTATAATGTGCTGATGCAGATGATACGCCACCCGCTGACTGATATCGGGATCAGCCGTTTTCTGGCGGACGGGCAGAGCGTGGCGCGCGGATAGCTTAAGCGGGATGGTTGCCATGGATGTGATGAAGCGGGACTGGATTCACCCTCCGCTATAATTTTAAAATAAACCCTTCTTCCTGATGATACCTGAAAACTAGGAGAAAAATTAAGATGGATATGAATCAACTGGAAAGTAAATCCAAGGACGAGCTGATTGAGCTGGCCAAAGAGATGGATATCACCAACCATTCCGGTCTCAAGAAGCAGGACATCATTATGCGTCTGCTCCAGGCGTACACGGAACAGGAAGGGAACACCTTCTGCAGCGGTATCCTGGAGATAATGAGTGACGGCTATGGTTTCCTGAGGAATGGTACTCTGCTGCCCAGCGCCACTGATATTTACGTTTCCCAGTCCCAGATCCGGCGTTTCGGCCTGCGCAACGGTGATATGGTCGCCGGTCAGGGCAGGCCTGCCAGGGCGGGAGAGAAGTATTTCAGCCTGCTGCGGGTAGAAGCCGTTAATGACCTGAACCCGGAGCTGGCCAAGGGCCGTCCCCATTTCGGGGCGCTCACGCCCACCTTTCCCGACAGGCTCATCGACCTGGAAACCCCGGCTAATGATATCGCCGCCCGTTTGATTAACCTTATTGCGCCTATCGGCCGGGGGCAGCGGGGTCTGATCGTCTCTCCGCCGAAAGCCGGCAAGACGATGCTACTCAAGTCTATCGCCAACTGTACCAGCAACAACTATACTGATATTCACCTGCTGGTATGTCTGGTCGGGGAAAGACCGGAAGAGGTTACGGACATGAAACGCTCCGTCAGGGGCGAGGTAATCGCCGCTACCTTTGATGAGCCGGTGGAGAACCAGACCCGTGTCGCCGAGCTGGCCCTGGACAGGGCTAAACGCATGGTGGAGAGCGGCAAGGACGTGTTTATTCTGCTTGATGGCATTACCCGTCTCACCAGGGCCTATAATCTGGCCATGCCTTCCAGCGGGCGTACCCTGTCCGGAGGCATTGACCCGGCGGCTCTCTACCCGGCCAAGCACTTCTTTGGCGCTGCCCGTAACACCGCTGAGGGCGGTAGTCTGACCATTCTTGCCACCTGTCTGGTTGATACCGGCAGCCGCATGGATGACCTGATTTACGAAGAGTTCAAGGGCACGGGTAATATGGAGGTGCATCTTGACCGCCGGCTGGCGGAACGGCGGACCTTCCCGGCGATAGATATTCAGCGCAGCGGTACCCGGCGTGAGGAGCTCCTCCTCGGCGAGGAAACCTTGAAGCAGGTATGGCTGCTCCGGCGCATGGCATCCATGATTTCCTCTGACTCGGCTAACCTCGCTGAAGCCACGGAACGGATTATTGACCGTTTGAGAAAGACAAAAACCAACGCCGAGTTCCTGGCCAACCTCATCCGGGAAACCTAGCCAGTCGCTTCGTGCCTTCATTCGCTCCTCAGCAATAAGGTTGTGTAATAACAGGATTTGTCATTCCGAGCCCTGGCCTGTCGCCAGGACAGGCTTGACACGGAATCCGGAAAGAACGATCTTGGCACGCGTTGGCGGCATTCTGGATACCGATTACCGTATCGGAGTACGGGACATGCTTCGTCGGTATGCTAGACTAGTTGCTGAACAGTCTCTTTGATCTTCTTTTTCCAGTCACCGAAAAAGGGTTATAATTACTGGTGTGGATTCCATCGGGGAGAAGAAGGGGTGGTGCTAACCGGCCGGCAAAGCGAGAAGTATATCCGGGGAACCCGGGGGTGATGAGTTGGCCAGCAGTTTGGTAAACGAACAGCTAAAACAGCTACCCTCCGGCCCGGGTGTCTACCTGATGAGGGACGCCGAGGGTAATATCCTCTACGTGGGTAAAGGGGCCAATCTCCAGAACCGGGTCAGGTCATATTTCGGCAGCGGGCAAAAGCTGTCGCCGAAGCTGCAACGGTTGGTGGCGCGGGTCCATGACCTTGATTTCTTTGTTACCACATCGGAGCAGGAAGCTCTTATCCTCGAGTTAAATCTGATAAAGAGGCACCATCCCCATTATAACGTCCGTCTTAAGGATGATAAGGCCTTTCCTTACCTCAATATTGACCTCACTGAAGATTGCCCCCGGGTGTGTGTTACCCGCCGTCTGGAAGAGAACGGAGGGCGGTATTTCGGCCCTTTTGCCAGTGCCCGGTCAGTACGGCAAACGCTCAAGGTGTTGCGGGGGATCTTCCTGTTCCGCTCCTGCTCCCGGACAATCACCGGTAATGACCGGCAACCCTGCCTTGACTATCACATCAACCACTGCCTGGGGCCCTGTATCGGGGCGGTCAGCAAGCAGGAATATGATGATGTCATCAAGCAGGTGATCCTGTTTCTGGAAGGAAAACAGGGAACGGTGGTGCGGAAACTGGAGGGCCAGATGAGAAGGGCCGCTGAAGCCCTGGATTTTGAGAAGGCGGCGCTGCTCAGAGACCAGATACAGGCGATGCGCCGGGTCGTCGAAGGGCAGAGAATCGCCGCCACGGTCAGGGGCGAGCAGGATGTTATTGCCTTCGCCCAGGATAGAGACCAGGCCTGTGCTCAGGTCTTCTTTATCCGGGGTGGCAAGCTGATTGGCCGGGAAAGCTTTGTCCTGCAGGGCACTCAGCATGAAGCGCCGCCGCAAATCATGACTGACTTCGTGAAACAGTTTTACGGTTCCAGCCCTTACGTTCCGCCGCTCTTACTGCTCCAGCATCCGGTGGAGGATATGGCCGTGGTCCGGGACTGGCTGCAAAGCCGGAGAGGGGCCAGGGTTGATATCCAGGTGCCGGGCCGGGGTAACCGGAAACAGCTGGTGCAGATTGTTGCCGAAAACGCTCGCCAGGAACTGGAACAGCTCAAGATTAAGAAGCTGGCATCTCCTAAAGTGCTGGAGGCGGCTCTGGCGGAAGTACAGGAAGAGTTGCGGCTGCCGCGCCTGCCTGCCCGCATGGAAGGCTATGATATCTCTAATATCCAGGGAACGGACGCGGTGGGCAGTATGGTGGTCTTCGAGGGAGGTAAGCCGAAGCCAGCCCTTTACCGGCGCTTCCGTATTAAGATGGTGCCCGGAGCCAATGACTATGCCATGCTTCAGGAGGTCATCAGCCGTCGCTTCCGGCGTCTTAAAAGCCGGGATGCCGCCGCGCCGGATGCCTGGGCAGGACTGCCCGACCTTATCCTCATTGACGGGGGCAAAGGGCAACTGAATGCGGCGCTGGCGGCGCTGGAGGAAGCCGGGGCCGGGGACGTCCCTGCCGCCGGTTTAGCCAAGGAAAATGAGGAGATTTTTCTCCCCCGGGAGAAAGCGCCGGTTGTTCTACCCCGCAGTTCGCCGGGACTTCAGCTACTGCAGCGTCTGCGGGACGAGGCGCACCGCTTTGCCCTCAGCTATCATCAGAAAGTGCGTAAGAAGGGGACTTTTGTTTCCGTGCTTGATACTGTCCCCGGTATCGGCGCCAGGCGCAAGCGGTCTTTACTGAGGCACTTTGGCTCGGTGCAGGCCATTAGAGAAGCCACTGTGGAAGAAATAGCCCGGGTCAAGGGTATTACCGCCAGCCTGGCGAAGAGAATAAAGGGTTATCTTGGGTAGAAGAACTGCGATTAACAATGTACTCCCTATTTTCTGTTGAGCATGGCTAAGCCGGCGGGGAGCCAAAAAGGGCGTCAGAGAGTTGCCTAAGCCCAGAATTAGGAGGTTGACAGAAAAAGGCCTGTGTCATTGCGAGGGCGAAGCCCGTGGCAATGACAGGCGTTAAAGAGGTGTGTAAGAGGGGTTTCGCCCCTCTTCTATAGCCCCTTCCCCCTTCCTTTACCAAAGAGCCTGTCCTGGTTCCACTGAGTCACCACGAAGTGAGCCTGCCGAAGGAAGGAGGAGGCAGGGGGATGGATTTCCAGGGAGGACGGGGTTTAACAATAGTACTAGCAGGATAAGAAATGCCGGCTAATTTACCCCCGCAGTATTTTGACGCGGAGAAGAACTTCCGTCTGGCCAGGACGGCTCCGGAAAAGATAGCCGCCCTCGAAGAAATGCTGGCGATCATGCCCAGGCACAAGGGGACTGACCACCTGCGTGCCGAGCTGAGAAGACGCATCGCCAGGTTGACCCAGTCGGTTGACAAGAAGGCGGCTACCCAGAGGGCATCAATGGTGATCCCCAAAGAGGGGGCCGCTCAGGTCGTGGTTATCGGATTGCCGAACTCGGGCAAGTCCCAACTGGTCGCCCGCATTACCAGCGCCTCACCGGCGGTGGCGGACTATCCCTTCACCACCCAGACAGCCACACCCGGTATGATGGAGTTCGAGAACATCCAGATTCAGTTGATTGATACCCCGCCCCTGGTAGCCCAATCCAGTGAACCCTGGTTGCCTCCGGCGCTGGTGCGGGCTGACGCTCTATTGCCGGTGGTGGATCTGAATGATGCTCCGCTTGACCAGATGCAGGCAATAATCGACGAGTTGAAGGATATGAGGATAGGCATCATCAAAGCGGAGGTTGAAGATGAGCCGCCGTCTGTTCTACACTACAAGAAAGCGCTGATTGTTGGCAACAAGCTGGACCTGCCTCAGTCCCCCCGGAACTACGCGGCTTTGCAGAGCCGGTACGGGGACAGGCTGCCCATCGTGGCCATCTCGGCGCAAGAGGGCGCCGGTCTCGAAGAAATGAGGCTCAAGATATACCAGACGCTTGATATTATCCGGGTGTACACCAAGACGCCGGGGCAGAAACCGGATTTGGCGGACCCGATAATTCTGGGACAGGGGAGTACCCTGGAGGATGCTGCCCTGGAAGTCCACAAGGATTTCCGCGCCCGGCTGAAGTACGCCCGGGTGTGGGGTTCCGGCAAACACGATGGCGTGATGGTGAAAAGAAACCACGTCCTGCAGGACGGAGATATCATCGAGCTGCACGCGTGACAGGAGGTTACAATGCCTGTTCGTCCCGGCTGGAATGACGAATACTGGAAAAAACTGGACAGGGAGACGGAAAAAAAGATAAGGACAAGCTGTCCCCGCTGCGGGAGCGCCAACACCTATTACAACAAGCAGTCCCGGGTCTGGCGCTGCGCCCGGTGCGAACATTCTTTCATCGTAGAGGGGTACGGTGATACCGTACCCTGGTGGAAACGGTTATTGGGGAAGGGTGGCTAGTGCTCAGTTTCAAAAATCAAAAATAGTACACACATAATTCCGCTCGCCCTGAGCTTGTCGAAGGGCGCGCCGGTGGTTCGATAAACTCACCACGAACGGCGCGCATAAGACAACTCAATTACGAAACAAAGTACTAGTGTGGTGTAACGCATTATTTTTCGCTCAAGAAGTGGAACGAATCGTTTTCCAATAAAAAGCACGTTACTCGTGTTGTCATTGCGAGGAGTCCGCCTCCGGTGGACGACGTGGCAATCTGGGGGTAAGGGATAATTCCGCCCCCGCCGAGATTGCTTCGCC
>JAUYMF010000103.1 GCA_030698765.1 Dehalococcoidales bacterium | reverse complement strand
AAAAATAACAATAAAGTCCTCCGGCTGTCCTAAAATGGTTTTTTGTCATCCTGAGCGAAGCGAAGGATGACAATCAACCATTTTCGGACAACCTCCAACCGTAGATAAAACAACCGGACATAACAGGTACCTCCGTTCTCTGACTTTAAGCGCTCCTGCGCCTGTGCTATAATTCCAGGTGGTGAGTTAGCTATGTGGGACAAATTAGAACAGCTGGATAAACGTTACCGTGAACTGGAAGCGCAAATCGCCACGCCGGAAGCCGCTTCTGACCCGAAGCGGCTGCAAAAGCTGGCTCGGGAGAGGGCGAGTATTGAAGACCTGGTAGTAAAATACCGGGAATACAAGGCAACCGCCAAGTCTCTGGAGGAAACCCGGACAATGCTCAAGGACGGTCCCGATGAAGAAATGAAGGCGCTGGTCAAGCAGGAGATAGAAGACCTGGAGGCACGCATGGAGCAGCATCTTGAAGAGCTAAAGCTGGCGCTGCTGCCCAGAGACGAAAACGACCAGAAAGACATCATCATGGAAATAAGGGCCGGGACTGGCGGTGATGAGGCTGGCCTGTTTGCCGCCGACTTATTCCGTATGTACACCCGCTACGCGCAGACCAAAGGCTGGGAAACAGACATCATCAGCGTCAGTGAAAGCGGTGTCGGCGGCTTTAAGGAAATTATTTTTGAGATAAAGGGTGAGGGAGCGTTCAGTCGGCTCAAATACGAAAGGGGTTCCCACCGCGTCCAGCGAGTACCGGTCACCGAGTCTTCAGGCAGGATTCATACTTCCACGGCTACGGTAGCCGTGCTCCCTCAGGCCGATGAAGTTGAACTCACCATTAATCCTGACGACCTCAGAATTGATATCTATCACAGTGGCGGTGCCGGCGGGCAGAATGTGAACAAAGTAGCCACCGCGGTACGCATCACCCACCAGCCCACCGGTATCGTTGTTGTTTGTCAGGACGAACGCTCGCAACTGAAGAACAAGACCAAGGCGATGGCTGTGCTCCGTGCCCGCCTCCTTAATATGGAGCAGCAAAAGCAGGAAGAGCAGATAACGCAGCAGCGCCGTTCCCAGGTGGGCACCGGGGAACGCGCCGAAAAGATACGCACCTACAATTTCCCCCAGGACCGCGTTACTGACCACCGCATTGGTCTGACCCTTCATAATCTGCCCCGCATCATGGAAGGAGACCTTGACCAGCTCATCGATGCTCTGGCTACCAGCGAACAGGCAAAACAGCTACAGGAGCAAACGGCTTGACCGTAAAAGAAGCATTGATCCATGCCCGCGAAGTTCTGGCAGCCGGCAATATCGAGGATTCCGCTCTGGAAGCGGAACTGCTGCTCAGATGCGCCCTGGGCAGGAACCGCGTTCAGCTTTATCAGGGATTTGACCGACAACTCAGCCCCGAACAGAACAAAATGTTCCAGGACCTGGTCAGGCGCCGCCTCAACCGTGAGCCCACCGCCTATATCACCGGCCACCGCGAGTTCTACGGGATTGATTTCTATGTTAACCCGGCGGTGCTCATCCCCAGGCCGGAAAGCGAGCTACTGGTCGAAAAAGCCCTGGAACTGGCTCAGTACCGGAGTATCGCCGCCATCGCTGATATCGGTACCGGCTGTGGCGCCATCGCCGTCAGCCTGGCGCTAAACCTGCCCTGTGTCAAAATCTATGCCACCGATGTATCAACCGCCGCCCTTGAAGTCGCCCTGGTTAACTGCCGGAGGCACGGGGTGAGCGACAAAATCCGCCTCTTAGCAGGCGATATGCTCGACCCTCTGCCTGAGCCTGCTGACCTGATAGTAGCCAATCTACCTTATATCAAGGAATCCGAGCTGGCGCAGGTAAACACGCGGGACTTCGAGCCACACCTGGCGTTAAACGGTGGTACGGACGGTCTGGAGAAGATACGCCGGCTATGCACGCAGGTCGGTGATAAACTTAAGCCCGGCGGTCACCTGCTCCTGGAAATTGGACAGGGGCAGGAAGCGCCGGTAATCACCCTGCTGCGCGACCTCTTTCCTGTGGCCGGGATAGCCGTAACGCCGGACTTAGGCGGTATTGACCGGGTGGTGAATCTGACTCTTTTTGCAGAGGCCACCCGGCTAACAGCTTGACTCCAAAACCCATTTGATGCTAGATTAAACAATTGGGTTTTACCCCAACCCGGAGAGCCAACTTTATAATAATTTACAAGGAGGAACAGGCACGCGATGAACATGATTGTTTGCTGCAAGCAGGTGACTGACCCTGAAGCGCCACCGGCCAGTTTCAGAGTCGATTCCGCAACCAACAAAGTAATACCACCTCAGGGAGTGCCACCGGTAATCAGCCCGTTCGATGAGAACGCCATTGAGGCGGCGCTCAGAATTAAGGACGCCAAAGGCGGTAAGGTCACAGCGCTGAGCCTGGGTGTTAACCTGCTCAGGGACGTGGTCAAAAAACCGCTATCAATGGGAGCTGACCAGCTTGTCCTGCTCGAAGACGAAGCCTTCAGTGAGGGTGATAGCTGGTCAACCGCTTATGCCCTGGCGATGGCAATCAAGAAAATAGGCGAGTATGACATCATCTTCTGCGGCCGTCAGGCGGCTGACTGGGATACCGGGCAGGTAGGCTCAGCCATCGCCGAGATACTGGGGCTGCCCAGTGTAACCCTGGCCAAGAAAATAGACGTCACCGATAGTAAGGCACGGGTCGAGCGGCTTACCACCGATGGCTATGAAGTCGTCGAGGTATCTCTGCCAGCCGTAATCACGGTAACCAACGAGCTTGGTGAAGCCCGCTACCCCACTATCAAGGGTATTATGGCCGCCAAGCGCATGGAACCCGTGGTCTGGAAACCGGCTGACATAGGCGCGGAAACATCCCAGATTGGCACCTCCGGACGGAGAACCAAGATAGTCAAACTGTTCCAGCCGGTCTTTGAAGGCAAGTGCGAGTTGATAGAAGGAGAAAATCCGGAAGATGCCGCCCTCAAGCTCGCCATGAAACTGAGAGAAGCCAAGATACTGTAAACAAGACCTGGCTAAATCATGCGAAGTGAAACTGTTACCAGTTTAAATTAAGGGGGTTAAATTAATGTCTGACAATAAAGGTGTTATGATTTATGGCGAAGTCACTGAAGGAAAAATCAGCAGCATAGCCGCTGAGCTTCTGGGTTGTGGACGGAAGACGGCTGATGACCTGGGACAGGAACTGAGCGTAGCCCTGTTGGGCAGCGGAGTAAGTGATTTAGCCCAGGAAGCCATTGCCCTGGGGGCGGACAAGGTATACGTCGTTGATGACCCTCTGCTCGCGGACTACCAGACCGACTCTTATATCGTCGTCATGGAAAAGGTAGCCAAGCAGGTAATGCCCCAGGTTATTCTCATGGGGCAGACCGGCATCGGGCGTGACCTGGCGCCCAGGCTGGCTTTTCGCCTGGGCACAGCCGCTACCCTGGACTGCGTGGGGATAGAAGTCGATCCTAACACGAAACGCCTGCTGCAGACCAAACCGGTATACGGAGGTAACGCCCAGGCTGTCTATACCTATGATACTGACCCGCAGATAGCCACCATCAGAGCCAAAGCAATGGCGCCCGCCGTGCCTGATTCCTCCCGTAAAGGGGAGGTAGTTAAGATTGAGGCCGGTCTGGACCCGTCGGCTATCAGGACCAAGGTACTGGAAAAGGTGAAGGAAGAAGTGGAAGGGATAAGACTGGAAGACGCGGCGGTAATAGTCAGCGGCGGCAGGGGCATCGGTGGGGCTGAGGGTTTTGCCAAGCTGACCGAACTGGCGGAAGCGCTCAAAGGGGCGGTTGGCGCCAGCCGTCCCGCCTGTGATAGCGGCTGGATGCCGGATACAGCACAGGTCGGGCTAACCGGCAAGATCGTCTCCCCGGATTTCTATCTGGCAATAGGCATCTCCGGTTCCAGCCAGCACCTGGCTGGCTGCTCCGGGGCTAAAACCATTGTCGCTATCAACAAGGACCCGGAGGCCAACATCTTCAAAGTAGCCCGTTACGGGATCGTCGGCGACTGGAAACAGGTCATCCCGGCCTTCACTCAGAAGGTCAAGGAACTTCTGGCCAAATAAGACTGTCAACCGGCTATGGGAACAAGCGGTGAATAACCCACTGCAAAATCTAAGATTTTGCAGTGGGTTCCCTGGATCCGGAATGACATCCTGATTACGGGACACTGAAACCAGCCGAAATCAGACTCTCTCGGCCTGTTTCTCAGCGACGACCTTCTGGGCGATGTGCTGGGGAGTCTCCTGATAGTGACTGAACTCCATCTCAAAACTACCCTTGCCCTGGGTTATTGACTTAAGGTCTATCGTGTAATTCAAGACTTCAGCCAGAGGCACTTGCGCCTGAATAACATTAGTGCCATCTTCCGGGTTCATCCCCTGCACCTGGGCCCGCTTGGTATTGAGGTCTCCGATAATATCACCGGTATAGTCTTCAGGGACGCGCACCGTAATGTTCATTACCGGCTCAAGAAGGACCGGTTGCGCCTGGGACAGTCCGTTCCTGACCGCTCCCGCCCCGGCAATCTTAAAACAGATTTCGGAAGAATCCACCGGGTGAAAACTGCCATCATACACAGTTATCCTGACATCAGTAACCGGGTAGTGGGCCAGAACCCCTTCCTGCACCGCCTCGTTAACCCCTTTCTCTACCGCCGGAATGTAGTTCTTGGGGATACGCCCCCCCACCACCTTGTCGACGAATTCATGTCCGCTACCGCGGGGCAAAGGTTCTAATTCCAGCATGACATGACCGTACTGGCCGTGCCCGCCGGTCTGTTTCTTATGCTTATACTCGGCTTTAGCCGGCACCATGATCGTCTCGCGGTAAGGGATCTTGGGGGTCTTCAGCTCAATGCCCACACCGAACTTAGCCAATACCTTCTCGGCAGCCACCTGAAGCTGAGTCTCACCCAGCCCGGATAGAATGGTCTCTCCGGTGTCCCTATCCCGGTGCATCTTCAGGGTAGAGTCTTCTTCGGTCAGCCGGGATAAGGCGGCTCCCAGTTTATCAAGGTCAGCCTTGGTCTTGGGATACACCGCCGCACTGAAGACTGGTTTAGGAAAGGAAATGGGGACCATTTTCACCGGCTTATCACGACTGCACAGCGTGTCCCCGGTAGTGCTTACATTCAATTTCGCCACCCCCCCGATGTCTCCCGCCCTGACCTGCGGCACCGGCTCCTGGCTCTTGCCCCTGACCATAAATAGCTGCCCTATACGCTCCGCTTCACCCTTGGTTGAATTCCAGACCTGGGAGTTACTCTCCATAACGCCGGTATAAACCCGGAAGTAAGTAAGCTTGCCTACGTAAGGGTCGGCGCTGGTCTTAAATACCAGGCTGGCTAGAGGAGGCTCCTCACGAGGTTCAATTATCTCCATCTCACCGGAATCACTGGTGATCGTCACCCCGCGTTTTGCGGGAGATGGCAGATAAGCATTTATGGCATCCAGCAACAGTTGAATTCCAATATTCTTTAAGGCCGAACCGGCCAGAACCGGTACTATCCGGCCGGTCAATACCGCTTGCACCAGACCATCACTGATTTCCTGCGGGCTGAGATCTTCTCCCCCGAGATACTTCTCCAGCAGGCTATCACTGGCTTCCGCCGCCGCCTCAATCAGCTTTTCACGGTAAGACTCTGCCTCGGCTTGCAGGTTCTGGGGTATTTCGCCCCCCTTATCATCAAAAGCGGCATAGCTTTTCATCGACAGCAGGTCAACTACTCCCTGAAAATCAACGTGAGCACCGATCGGTAACTGCAGAGGCAGGCACCGGGCGCCAAACCTCGACTGAATCCCCTTCACAGTGCGGTAGAAATCAGCATTCTCACGGTCCATCTTATTGACAAAGATCAAGCGGGGGAGATTGGCTTCCTCGCTATAGCCCCAGACCTGCTCGGTGCCAACTTCCACTCCGGAAGCCGCGCACACCACGATTACCGCCCCCTCACTAACACGAATCCCCGTCTTGACCTCGGCGACGAAGTCAGAATAGCCGGGAGTATCGAGCAGATTGATCTTGATATCCTGCCACGGGAAGGGAAATATGCTCAGATTAATGCTGATATGGTGTTTTATTTCCGCCGGGTCGTAGTCTGATAAAGTAGTGCCATCATCAACCTTACCCAGCCGTGTGGTTACCTTGGTATCAAATAGAATAGCCTCAGTGAGAGATGTCTTTCCCGCGCCATTATGGGACAACAAAACAAGATTACGAATTTTCTCCAGTCCATATTGTTCCATCTAATCACCCGCTTTTCATGTTATTCGGTCACTATTATAACCGCACCCGGACGGGTACGGCAAGTAACGGTAACAGGGAACGGTTCAACGGGACAGTAGCAGCGGAGTAATATAAGCCTCAATGATAGCTGCCGGCAAGAGCAATAATATCGCCACGAAAAGATACTTAAAATTCCGCCGGAGGCTGGAGCGGATTATCTGTCCTCTTTCTTTCTTAAACAGGGCGAGCATCACCGTGACGCCAAAGCTAAGAGCCACTGCTTCACCCAGAAAGAAGGCCGGGAGTTCAAAAATACCGTGAGGGAGTAAACCGGCCAGCAAATAGCCCAGGGATTCCTGCTCTACTATCATAATTGACACCAGCCCCAGGAGCCAACCATTAATCACCAGCGCGGTGACCGGTACCAGGCAGAAAAGCGGGCTGAAGAGGAAACTTACTAAAAGAGCCGAGACATTTTTCAGAAAAATAATAACAAAGACTTCCGATGGCGGAAGTGGCGCCAAGAAATCGGCAATCTCCTCAAGAGCAGCCAGGTTCTCTCCCAGGAGACCTGTGGCAGGCTCCGAAGAAGACAGACCGGCCACCACACCGCCACTAAATATGAAGATAGCGACAAAAAGCCACCGTTTAAGGCTCATTATAACCTTCGCCAGCGGTACAGGTTCAGTTTAGCACTAAAGCCAGTACGATAAGAATAACCAGCATGATACCGGTCAAGGTGCCAATGGTCTTCAGTTCTGCGGCGATGTAAGGATGCCGAACAACCGCCGGCTGCGCTGCCGGTGAAGGTGTGGCAGTGGCGGGAGTCGCCACTCTGGTAGTGGAAACAACCTCCCCAACTGGAGATTGTTCAACGGTGACCGCATGGCTTGAATGCGCTTTCTTCTTTTTAGGCTGTGCGGAATACTTCTTTTTCCTGTGACTTGACTTATCAGGCATTTTTTGAACTCCCAACAGACTCTTTACTTCAGATACCGCGTCTTCTTCTCCGGTACAACCCCTCGGCTAAACTATTTAGCCCTGGGATGAGATCTCTCATAGGCACGCCGGACGTGCTCGGTGGTGAGATGGGTATAAACCTGCGTGGTAGAAATATTGGCGTGACCCAGTAACTCCTGCACTGATCTCAGGTCAGCGCCACCGCTCAACATATGAGTAGCAAAGCTGTGTCTCAACGTATGAGGAGTAATCTCCGCATCCAGCTCGGCCGCTTTAGCGTAACCCTTTAATATTTGCCAGAAACCCTGCCGGGTCAGTCTCTCACCGCGCCGGTTAAGAAATAAAGCCTTCTCGTCACGATTACGGGCCAGATGAGTACGGGCACCTTCTATATAATCCTTGACTATCAGTGCTGCCTGCCGGTAAATCGGGATAAGGCGCTCCTTGTTTCCCTTGCCAAAACAGCGCACGGAATCACCGGTCACATCCACGTCACCCAGGTTCAGGGAAATCAACTCGCTTACCCTCATGCCGCTGGCATATAGTAACTCCAGCATTGCCCGGTCTCTTTTCGCTTCCGGCGTAGACAGTTTGGCGGGCTGCTCTAACAGGCGGCGGACCTCACTGACTGAAATAGGCTTAGGTAACAACCTGCCCACATTGGGTGAACCCACGTTCTCCGTGGGGTTATCCTTTAATTTGCCTTCAGTCACCATGAAGTTAAAGAAAGACTTGGCTGCCGCCACTTTACGGGCAATAGTCGTGGCGGCATAGTTCCTTTCTTTAAGGTTGAGCAGATAGCTCAATACTCCCTGTCGGTTGAAATCAGACCACACCGGAGGTGAACCAGGCCCGGTAGCCTCACCATTAACAAAAGCGGCCAATTGAGAAAGATCATTACGATAAGCGGTGAGCGTATTATCGGAAAATCCTTTCTCTACGGCAAGAAAAGTCAGAAACTGCTCGATGTCTTCTTTCACCATACCTCCTGGCTACCGATTGATTTAACAGACCGCCTGGGTGCCCTCTGATTTCTCCACCAAAACCTGACCCGGCAGCAGCACCTACATTTTAACATAACTAAAATGAAAATACAGCCTTTCCACCATGGTACCATTCGGAACTGATTGATAGTGTCATTGTGAGCCGGCGAGAGGCGAAGCAATCGCCCGTGATAATAGCATTTAATCGGGATTTTTTATCGTTACCCTCCGCAGCGACAGTTTAATCAACACGGCGCAGATAAAACCATGACCACAAAATAGACAACGACCCGCTAGCGTATAAAATGGCATCGAGGAGGAGAGGTAAGGAGCAATTTTCTTCTCTGGTTTCTTTATTCTCCTGAAACCGGTGTATTCTCCGCCAGCGACCCGCTGAACCTCTCAGCGACCTTGCGGAAGTGGTAACCGAAGACAGAGAGGGCTATCGACAGAGGAAAAGCCCGAGGATGCTTGAACAGGGTCGAGATAAAAAGCTTCCAGTAGTACTTTCTACCTTTTTCTTTGATACCCAGCACCCAGATAGACTTAAAAAAGGCTTCGAGATGATAAAGCTCCATGTGAGGCATGGTTTTCAGTTTTGGCGGCTTGTATTCTCTGAGGAACTCCTTGATTCGCTCGTAGTAATGCCGGGGCGAGTAAATGGTATCCAGAACTTGCTTGTAGCCGGTGATCAGTGTTTCGTAGTTCATCTTGGGGATAAAGTTAAGGGAACCGTCAGTGTTATCGCCGGACATGGACTCTAATATACGGTTCTCCGTTTTCAGACGCTGGTAAAGCCGGGTACCGCGCGGAGCATTGAGCAAGCCGACCATCGCCGTCACGATACCGCTCTTCTGGATAAAGTTTATCTGGCTCCTGAAGATGGAGACCGGGTCATTATCAAAGCCGATAATAAATCCGCCCTGCACTTCAAACCCGTGGTTCTGCAGCTTCTTTACTGAGGCGGTCAAATCACGCCCCCTGTTTTGCTGTTTGTTACATTCAGCCAGGCTTTCCTCATTCGGGGTCTCAATACCGACAAAGACGCGGTCAAACCCGGCCTCAATCATCAGTCCCATCAGCTCTTCATCATCAGCCAGATTGATGGAGACCTCGGTATAGAAGGTAAACGGGTATTTTTTCTCCTTCGTCCACTCAATTATCGCCGGCAGCGTTTCCGTCTTAAGCTTCCTCTTATTGCCGATAAAGTTATCATCGACAATAAAGATGGCTCCACGCCAGCCACGCTGGTATAAAGCCTCCAGCTCGTTTACTGTCTGAGGTTTGCTCTTGGTCCTGGGTTTATGACCGTTCAGTATGACGATGTCACAAAACTCGCAGTTATAAGGACAACCCCGGGAATACTGCAGACTCATCGCTGAATAATGTTTGATGTCAATCAGTGACCACATCGGGGGAGGGGTCTGGCTGATATCCGGCCATCCGCTGGAGGTGTAAATAGGTTTGGCGCGCCCCTTGACCAGGTCATCTAAAAAGGGCTGCAGGGTAACCTCAGCTTCACCAAGCACGAAATGGTCGACCCCCTCAAACTCATCATGACCGGTAGTAAAGAGAGGACCGCCGGCAACTATCCTGGCGCCAAGCTGCCTGCAGCGGGCGATAATCTCCCTCACCGAGTCACGCTGCACCGCCATTGCGCTGATAAAAACATAATCAGCCCACTTGATATCTTCATCAGCCAGAGAGATCACGTTAGTATCTACCAGCTTTTTCTCCCAGTCAGCGGGGAGCATGGACGCCACCGTCAGCAGACCCAGAGGAGGGAAAGACGCCCTTTTCGAGGCAAATTTTAGCGCGTGTTTAAAACTCCAGAAGGTATCCGGGTACTGGGGATAAACCATCAGTATTTTCAAATCGGTGTAACTCCTCAGCCCAGAAATAGGCAAAAGGTAAGGTTATTCCACCTGACAGTACTGGTCAGTATCTACCTTACCAATATAACTAATCTTACTTTGCTGAAAGCTGTTTGTCAACCTTAGTCTCGTTCCTCAAAGAGGAAAGGCTTAAAAGGTTCATTGAAATCACGGAGAACAGCAACCAGCCCCATTGAGAATGGCTTGACACCCCAACCGCTAAAGCTTATACTCAAAATGAGACGCGGGGTGGAGCAGTGGCAGCTCGTCGGGCTCATAACCCGAAGGTCGTTGGTTCGAATCCAACCCCCGCTACCAATTTTTGAAGCTAAAAACCCCCGATTTCAAAAAGATTTCGAGGGCTTTTTCTTTCTTGCTACGAATTCACTGCGGATTTTGCTACGAATTTCTCTGGAATTTCCTTTTGAGATTCCCTGCCGCGGGGGCGCACGAAGTCGTCAAAAACCGTTGGCGGCAGCCGCTTGAAGACCCGGCATGATATGAGAGTATACGTCTATAGTGGTCGCTATACTGGCGTGTCCCAACCTCTGCTGAACCACGGCCGGATGCACGTTTTGTTTTAGCAGCAGGCTGGCGTCTACGACATTACCCTGACAGTAGTTGATGCGACAGGAGCATCGGCACAAGCAGTCTACCATTACGTTGTCGTTTATGACCCGAGCGCAGGGTTCGTTACCGGCGGCGGCTGGTTTGATTCCCCAGCGGGAGCCTATGCTCAGCCTGACCTTACCGGAAAGGCCACCTTTGGCTTTGTTTCGAAGTACCAGAAGGGTGCCGATATTCCAACCGGGCAGACCGAGTTCCAGTTCCGCATGGCCAATTTGAATTTCCACAGCACCAGCTATGATTGGCTTGTTATTGCTGGGGTAAAGGCTCAATACAAGGGTTCCGGGACGATTAATGGGACTGGAAGCTACGGCTTCATACTCACTGCCACAGACGGCCAGGTCAATGGCGGGGGTGGCATAGACAAGTTCCGAATCAAGATTTGGGACAAGGCTAGCGGCAATATTGTCTACGACAATCAAACTGACAATAGCGACAACGCTGACCCGACGACGGCCATCGCCGGTGGTAGCATTGTCATCCACAATAAGTAGCCTTTAGATATATACACATAATAAGGAAGGTGTATCATGAGTGGAACTTCTGCAGTACGCAGATGGCGCCTAAAAGCGTGGCAAACCACACTGCTCTTCGGTTTCGCTCTTTTTATAATCACTGGTCCAGCGGTGTTTTTCTTTGACTTCCTCGCTGGGTCAGCAACACGCGGCTTTGGTATGTCACCCTCTTCAGGTTTTCAGGGAATTGGCATGTTCTACTTATATATGATCAGTTATTTTTCATCCCTCGTCGTGATACTCCCAGCTCTCCTGACAAAACGCTTTGGAACATTACCTGCATAATAGCTCCTTTATCATGCCCCTCCCGGGGAGTAGACAATGAAGTGAAAAACAGAATGGACAGCACCTCTTTGAAATAGGATGCATTGATAACTGGGTGAGCAGACTATTAGAACTTGTTGAACATGCTTCTCATTCTGCTGAAATTTGATAGGCGACTACGTTTATCCTATACTTGCAATTGCAGCTGATGTGACCAAGACAATTATGATTGAAGGATAGCGCAAAGATTGGATTAATCAAGATGACGATAATCGAAGCACACAATATCAGCAAGAGATTTGGTAATATTACGGCAGTAGAAGACCTGAATCTTGAAGTTGACGAAGGTGAGGTACTTGGTTTTCTTGGGCCTAACGGGGCAGGTAAAACAACCACCATTCGTATTCTGGCAGGTATCATTGCCCCTACTTCAGGATATGCGGTGATAGCCGGCCAGCGAACTGATGGTGAAATTGATCGTCTGCATGAAGGTATTGGATTATTAACCGAGACCCCGGGCTTTTATGAGAAGTTGAGTGCCCGTCGGAACCTGGAATACTTTGCCGGTTTCTATTCCAACATTGATGTCGAAGCTCACGTAGAAAAATACCTGAAATTAATGGGACTCTGGGAACGCCGGCAGAGCCGAGTGGGTACGTTTTCCAAGGGTATGAAACAGCGTCTGGCACTGGCGCGGGCTTTGCTCCACGAGCCGAAAGTCCTCTTTCTAGATGAACCGACCGCAGGGCTTGATCCGGAGGCAGCCCAGGAAGTCAGGGAACTGGTGAAACGACTTAGCAATGAAGGGCATACTGTTTTTCTTTCGACTCATAATCTGACAGAAGCCGAGCAACTCTGTCATCGGATTGCGGTTATCCGGACTAAATTGCTGGTTCTCGACACAAGCTCAAACCTTCGCCATCGGTTTTTCCGACGTGAGGTAATCATTCGTTTGGTAAGTCCGAGTATAACGGTTGTGGATACAGTGAGAAAACTTGCCTTTGTAGAGGATGTAAAGGAGGAAGGCAGCCAGTTGATTCTTGTGCTAACTGAGCCGGACAAAAATCGTCCCGAATTAGTAAAAACAGTTGTTGATGCCGGTGGCCGGATTCTCGAGGTTTCGGAAAGAGAACACCCGCTCGAGGAAACGTATTTGAAACTGATTCGTGAGGGAAAATAACGTGAGCCGCAAGCGGATCGTTAACATTTTATTGAAAGAGTGGCAATTCCTGTTTACAGATATCAACACTACTTTACTGGTTACTCTATTGCCGCTGCTAATTATCGGGCAATTGATACTTTATATCTGGCTGGCAGTGAATTTCGCCGGTGAATCGGCGCTTAATATATCAATCTTTCAGAATGCCCTGGCAAATCTCCAAAGAGCTACCCCAGAAGTAGCATTACTGTCCGGAGGCGAACGGTTTCAGGTGCTTCTACTCAGTCAATTCAGTTTCTATATGCTCCTAATTCCGGTAATGATTTCCGTGAGCGTGGCTACCTTCAGCATTGTTGATGAGAAACTTTCGGGAAGCCTAGAAGCTTTACTGGCAACTCCGGTTAAAACATGGGAACTACTCTTAGGCAAAGCCCTGGCGGGAGCTATTCCATCACTAATCGTTACCTGGATTTGTTCCGGTATCTTCTTGCTGGTGGTGAGAGCGATGGGATGGGGTTATCTTCTTGATATGGTCATGACGCCGGTCTGGTTTATCAGTCTCTTTCTGTTCACACCCACCGTTACCATTTTGAGTTTTCTGCTGGGTGTTATTGGCTCCTCCAGGGCAAAAGATGCCAAAGGCGCTCAAAATCTTGTCCTTCTTGTGGTTTTACCTGTATTGGCGCTGATTGCCCTTCAAATAACCGGAATTATCTGGTTTACTGCATTCTCAGCACTTATTCTGGCATTTGGTATAGGCTTGGTAAATTTATTTGTCTTACGGGTTGCAGTACAACTGTTTCAGCGTGAATCCA
>JAUYMF010000102.1 GCA_030698765.1 Dehalococcoidales bacterium | reverse complement strand
CTATCCTGAAGAGAAAATCTCTCGCCGTCTCCTTATCATCTATGGCGCCATCACGCAGGGTTTCCACCATGACTTTAATGCCAGCCAGGGGCGTTCTGAACTCATGAGAGATGTTTCCAATCAGCTCGCGCCTTGTCGTTTGCAGACTTCTCAGCTCGGTGAGGTCCTGAAACAGGAGCAGGACGCCACCCAGCTCATTATGCGCAATTGGAATGGCAATAGCCCTGAGATATCTCTTAGAAGTACCGGATTCATATTGGACAGCCTGCATCATGGTTGTTTCCAGACATAGCTTCAATGCCTCATCTACCTCGTAATCACGCACCACCTCGATGAGCGGCCTTTCTGCCGGGCTCGTGACGTTAAACAGCTTTCTAGCCGCATTGTTAGCCAGCGAAATGTTCCCTTCAATATCCGTCATGATGACGCCGTCAGTCATATTGTCGAGGATTGTTGCCAGTCTGGCCCTGTCTCCTGAAATTGTCTCCACCAATTCTTTCAACCTTGAGGACATTTCATTGAAAGCATGGGCGAGTTCTCCAACCTCATCCCCGGTCTCTATAGCTATTTTCCGACCCAGTTCTCCTGAGGCAATTTTTCCGGAAGCAATGATAAGCTTCCGTATCGGCCGGGTGGTTATACGGGCAATAATCCAGGCTGCCAGAATGACCAGCAAAGCGGCCACTACCATAGCGGTGATAATGCTTACCGTGACCCGGTACGCCAGGTTTTCAACCACTGTCAGCGGAAGCGACACACGGGCTATACCCAGAACCTCACCCTGATGCGAGACGGGCACCGCAACATACATCATTTCCTGACTCAGAGTGGTGCTGTAGCGGGTGCTCTCGCCCAGGCCGGTACCCATGACATCCCTGATTTCAGGGCGGGTGGCATGGTTTTCCATAACCGCAGGGTCTTCTTCAGAATCACCTAACACGGCGCCGTCCACGTCAATGATGGTGACTCTGGTACCAGTTTGTTCCCCCAGTCTCTTAGCCAGAGCGTCGAGGCTTCGGCTCTTATCCTCCGTGAGGAAACCGGGCAAACTGGCTTCGGCGGTAATCCTGGCCTCATTTTCCAGACGGGAGCGCAGGTTACCGAGCTGGGAGTTTCTGGTGGAATCGGCCAGATAGAACCCAAGCATGCCCATACTAACCAGTATAAGTAAAACGAAGGAAAAGGTAATGCGCCATTGAATACTGCGGAACAACTCTAACCTTCCAGTTTATAACCAGCACCCCTTACGGTCAGCAGATTTCTCGGGTGTGCCGGGTCAGTTTCAATCTTCTGCCTCAACCATCTGATATGGACATCCACAGTCCGTGTATCACCAGCGTAGTCATAGCCCCACACCTTTTCCAGAAGCTGCTCTCGACTGAACACGAAACCCTTGTTCCTGGCAAGGAAGACAAGCAAGTCATACTCCTTCGGGGTGAGGTCTAGCTGCATACCTCCGCAGAAAGCCCGGTGGCGACCAACATCAATCTCCAGGTCCCCGATTTTCAAGGATTCTGGCTCACTAGCTGGTTTCGGTTTGGACATATCGGCTCTACGGAGCATAGCTCGTACACGGGCCAGTAATTCTCTCATGCTGAAGGGCTTGGTCATGTAGTCATCCGCTCCAATTTCAAGCCCGACTATTTTGTCAACCTCTTCCGTCTTAGCAGTGAGCATCAGGATGGGGACAGTCATTTCTTTCCGCAGGATACGACACACCTCAAAACCACTCAGTTCTGGTAGCATCACGTCCAGAACAATCAGTTCAGGCCTCTCGCTTCGCGCAATCTCTATAGCCTGCGCGCCATCGACGGCCGTAATCACCTCATAGCTCTCTTTAAGAAGGTTGTATTTGAGTGTCGCCAGTAGATTCCGGTCGTCTTCAACAATCAGTATCTTGTCAGCCATCGGAACTCCACTGGTAGTATAAACCTCACAGCAGCATCTATCAAATGCCGGGCAGACCCCCTGATGAACTTCGGCATATTGCCTACATCCAGCTACAGCGTTCTTGAACAGAAAACCGGTAAGAACCGCCTCAAATACCCTTAAGCAAATAACGGAGTGCTTAAGAGGGGGATGGGGTTCACTGGTAATAAGCGGTGAATGAGGTTAAAATAGTGCCAAACTGACATGGGAGAACATATGAAAGTAGCCATCATCGGCGGATCAGGCAAGATGGGGCGGTGGTTTGCCCGTTTTCTATTACAGGAAGGTAATGAAGTGGTCATCGCCGGGCGTAACCATCATAAACTGCTCGAAGCCAGCCAGCAACTGGGGGTTGAGGTTGCCGATAGTATCTCCACCGCCGTGAAAGGAGCTGATGCTGTCCTGCTATCGGTACCCATAGACAGCTTCGAGGAAATAGTCAAGCAACTCCAGCCTCACATCCAGCCCGGGCAGATTGTTGCTGACATCACCTCCGTCAAGACAATGCCGGTAGCAGTAATGCACCGGTACCTGGATACCGGGACGGTGCTGGGTACTCACCCGGTATTTGGGCCCGGCGCTAAAGACGTCACTGACCGGAACTTTGTCCTGACACCCACCACCGAGCCGGAGACCGCATTAGCCGGGAAAATCAAGCGGTACCTGGAAACTCGTGGCGCCAAAGTTACCCTGATGACCCCCCGGGAGCATGATGAAATGATGGCGGTGATACTCGGCCTTTCCCACTTTATTGCCATCGTCTCCGCTGACGCGCTACTGGGCTTTGGCAAGCTCAAGCAGATGAAGGCAATCAGCGGCAGTACCTTCCGCTTCCTGCTGACACTGACCGAAAGCGTTATCTCAGAAGACCCGGAGCTTTACGCCTCCCTGCAGATGAACCTGCCCGGACTACCCGAAATCGAGGATCTCTTCCAGAGAAGCGTCAAAACATGGGCTGATATCGTGAGGAACAAGAACCGGCAAGAATTTGTCGATAGAATGGGCGCCATCAAGGATGGAATGGAAAAGAGCGACCCTGATTTCGGCAAGGCTTACGAGAACATGTACCGGCTCTTCGAAAAGTAAGGGGACTCACCGGCGCAGGTGGGGCTTCTTTAGCAAGAGCAGCGCCACCAGTGACAGACCGACACTGGCCAGAGCAACCACCTGAAACACCGAAATAATGCCAAAGCTATCCATAAAATAACCGGCGACAGGTTGCAGCATGCTCGACCCTTCCATACTCAGGCCAAAATAGAGACCAAAGATAATCCCCCTGTACCGGGAAGGGGTACTGTCCATCAGAAACGGCTGAACGGTCGACTGCCTCATCTGCATAAAGATACCGAAGATGATAAAAATAATCACCAGTGAAAGATTAAAAGGTAACCTGGTAAGCAAATAAAGGGTGGGTCCGGTAGCTATCAGTACCAGGAAGATGGCATTTCTCCTCCCCCACTTGTCCGATAGCCATCCGCCGAGCAGACTACCCAGAACACCCCCACCCCTGATAATACCCAGCATCATCGCGGCAAAGGCGGGAGACAGGGAATGTTTATCTACCAGGTACAACGGGATAAAAGCCATCGCTGAGCCGGCAATAAACTGGGTGAGAATAGCCAGCAGCATGATAAAGGCCACCGGCCGTAATACCTGAACGAGGCTCCGGCCGGGCGCTGATTCAGCTAAAGTAGTGTCCCCAACATGCACCTTGCTTTCGAGCTTAGCGTCGCTTATCTGCTGCCGTTTCATTTTGAGCAGGACAAAGGGCATTACCGCCAGAGCCGGAATACTGAGGATAATGAAGGCGGAGTGCCATCCCATGGCCGCGGCGATGAGCGCACCCAGAATCGGCCCCAGAGTAAAACCACCGCTACCTCCTACCAGATGAAGTCCAATCACCTTGCCCCTCTTTGACTCTTCAAAATAACTGGAGAGCAGTGAAGTGGCTGCCGGGTGATAAGCCCCGGCCATAATTCCCAGAAACACAAGAGCCAGCAGTAGCGATAAATATGATGAAGACAGGCCGATAGCCAGTGCCCCCAGTCCGACACCGCCCAGACCTATCGCCACCACGATATGCCGGTTAAGGCGGTCGCCGAGCCATCCCCCGGGAATCTGGAAGAGACCGGCGGTAATCTGATATGCGGAAAGAATAAATCCGGCTTGCAGATAACTCAGTCCCAGGTCTTCCCTGATCAAGGGCAGCAAAGCCATGTGCAATGAGATGCACAGGTCATGGCTCAAATGGGTATAAGTAAAAAAAGCGGTGGTAGCTCCGCCCCACTGATGAAAAGTTTTCTTAAGACCGGTAAATCCAGGCAACAGGTATCACCCTCAGTTTCTGAAATGTTGACTTTGAACTCTGACGTAAGTCCGGAGGAATCCAGACCGTCACAATCACGCATTGTAACACCTGTGACCGGTTTATACAATCGCCCCCGGACTGAGGCATCAGCAAAGCCCAACCAATAGGACAACCCCGGACCGTCCACCGGAATGCTTCCAATCAGCGGTGGTTTTTCCTGGTTCAACAAAACTAGTACGTTTTTACTGAAAATACAGGGTGTTTTTCGGCTTATTTTCGCTGGTCTTTATCCAAAATATAAGTTATACTTATCCTGAAAGCAATCAAATCATAAGTATGCTGATAATACTGCCCATAGCGGTTATCTCGGATTTAGCAAGGTGTTAATAATAGAGTAAAATAACCATAGCTTTAGTCGAGATGCAAAACAACGACC
>JAUYMF010000101.1 GCA_030698765.1 Dehalococcoidales bacterium | reverse complement strand
TACCATCGCCGGTCCGGAACTGGCATTTCTCATTTCCGGCTCGTTTATTATCGAAAGCCTGTTCTCCATCCCCGGTATTGGCCGCTTGTTCGTTCAGGGTGTTTTCGCCCGTGATTACGGACTAATTATGGGCGCGATACTTTTCTATGCCTTTGCCGTTGCCGTGGTGAATCTGGCGGTGGATATATTGTACTCTGTTATAGACCCGCGCATCCGTTATGGCTAAGGAGCAAAATGACTGCAAATGTAGAAGCAATACGCCCTCACCATAATCTGTGGGGCGATGCTGCGATACGGCTGAAACGAAACCGCCTGGCAGTAGCCGGAGGTATTATCGTTCTTCTGATTGCCCTGGCGGCTGTATTTGCTCCCCTGATAACCAGCTACGCTTATGACCAGCAGGACCTTAATGTCATTCTCGAAGGTCCCAGTCCCAGTCATCTCATCGGGACAGATACTCTGGGGCGGGATGTTTTTACCCGCTTGCTCTACGGCGCCCGCACTTCCCTGGCAGTGGGTATATTTACACAGTTCGTCGTTCTGGTCATCGGACTTCCCATCGGGGCTTTTGCCGGTTACATCGGTGGCAGGACAGATAATATTATGATGCGCTTTGTCGATGTAATGTACGCTTTCCCGGATATTCTTCTCATAATCCTGCTTCGCGCCATACTTGGAGGCAGCATCTTTATGGTATTCCTGGCAATCGGCCTTGTCGCCTGGGTCAATATCGCTCGCCTCGTCCGGGGACAGGTATTATCTTTGAAGCAGCGTGATTTTGTGACTGCAGCGCGAGCTATGGGTGGTAACGGTAGTTATATTACCCTGCGCCACCTGCTGCCGAATTCGCTGGGTCCGATAATAGTGGCAGTAACCTTTAATGTACCCCGGGCTATCTTCGCCGAGGCGGCTCTCAGTTATATCGGCATCGGTGTTAAACCCCCCACGCCGAGCTGGGGCACTATGATTCGTGATGGCTATGATGTCATCTTTGCGGCTCCCCACCTGATTGTTTTCCCCGCTTTGGCAATCGCTGTCTTAATGCTTGCTTTTACCTTTTTGGGCGACGGCTTGAGGGATGCTCTGGACCCGAGGCTGAGGCGATAAGTATGGCAGACATACTTGAAGTTCGTAATTTAACCACTCATTTCTATACCGAAGACGGTGTAGTCAGGGCGGTTAACGGAGTATCATACTCGGTTGCCAGGGGTGAAACGATAGCCCTGGTGGGAGAGAGCGGCTGCGGCAAGACGGTGAGCGCACTCTCTATCCTCCGGCTTATTAAGGAACCTCCGGGCAAAATTCTCTCCGGCGAGGTCATTTTCGATGGCGCCGACCTTTTAAAACTCTCCGGCGAGGAATTGCGTAAGGTAAGAGGGGACAGAATCTCGATGATTTTTCAGGAACCGATGACCTCGCTAAACCCGGTATTGACCGTGGGACGTCAGATTTCCGAGGCTCTGGAATTCCACCAGCAGATGACCAAAGAAGGCGCTCGAAACGAGACTATCAGACTCCTCGATCTTGTGGGGATTCCCCAGCCGCAGCAGCGGGTGAAAAATTACCCTCATCAATTCAGCGGCGGAATGCGCCAGCGTGTGATGATTGCGATGGCAATATCCTGCCAGCCGCAGCTTATCATCGCCGACGAGCCTACCACTGCGCTGGACGTTACCATCCAGGCGCAACTCCTTGAAGTTATCCGCGATATTACCAGAGAATTACAGACTGCACTCATTCTTATTACACATAACCTGGGGGTTGTAGCCCGTTATGCTCGCCGCGTATATGTCATGTATGCCGGTCAGGTCGTTGAACATGGGCTATCGAGGGATGTCTATAAACAGCCGGCGCATCCTTACACTGCGGGTCTGCTGGCTTCGGTGCCCCGTCTGGATGAATCCGTACGGATCAGACTGAAACCGATTGAGGGGCAGCCGCCCGACTTGACTGTTTTTCCCGAAGGCTGCGTCTTCCGGCCGCGCTGCGTTTACCGGAGTGATGATTGCCATAAGGGCAGTGAAGAACTTACAGAGGTGACAGCCGGTCATTATTCGGCGTGTGCCAGAGTTCAGGAGAGTGCCAGACTATGGCAGGGAGTGTAATATTAGAAGTAAATGACCTTACTATGTCGTTTTCGGCAAATACCGGCTTGCTCAGGCAAAAAGAGGCGGTAACGGTAAAGGCAGTGGACGGAGTGACTTTTACCCTTCACGCCGGAGAGACGGTGGGGCTGGTTGGCGAAAGCGGGTGTGGTAAGACTACTCTGGGCAAATGTATTTTACAGCTATACCGGCCTACCGGCGGCGAAGTGCTCTTCAAAGGTACTAACCTGTGCAGACTCTCGGATAAAGAGCTGCGTCCCGTACGTCAAAAGCTGCAGGTCATCTTCCAGGACCCTTATGATTCGCTCAATCCCCGTTTTACCGCCGCTGATATTATCGGCGAACCGATGCGTATTCATGGCGTAACACAGGGCTACCGGAAGCGCATCTCCGAATTGCTGGAAACGGTGGGGCTTTCGCCTTATATGGCAGACCGCTATCCCCATGAATTCAGCGGCGGGCAGCGTCAAAGGCTCGGTATTGCACGGGCGCTGGTACTGCAGCCGGACTTCATTATCTGTGACGAACCCATATCAGCTCTGGACGTTTCCATACAGGCGCAGATTATCAATCTCCTCAATGATTTACGGGAACAATTCAATATCGCTTACCTATTTATCTCCCACGACCTTTCGGTAGTCCGCCACATAAGCGACCGTGTAATGGTAATGTATCTGGGGAAGATAGTTGAAATTGCCAGCCGTGATGAACTTTATAAATCGCCTTTGCATCCCTATACCCGAGCGCTGCTCTCCGCAGTACCGATTCCAGACCCTGATGCGGAAGCGGAACGAAGCGTCATTATGCTCAGGGGAGAAGTATCCGGGCCGTCAGATTCACCCTGCGGCTGTGTCTTTTACCATCGCTGCCCCCATGCCTTTGAGTTATGCAGCTCTACTGCGCCGCTACTCGAAGAAGCTGACGGCGGTCACCATGTTGCCTGTCTCCTCTATGACTCCTCCCATTCCTAATCCCAAATTGTTCCTGTTTTACTGCTTACTATTTGCCGAAAGAGAGTGTTAAATTTTTTCACCTTATGCGCTTGGCATTTTCCTTCTCGGACTTTCAAAATCATCTACCGCTAATATAGCGGCCCTTCTATTCAGGTATTCTTTTTGTTTATCTCAGTCATATTCCCCTCCCCCCTATTCAGAAAAGAAATGAGCTATTATGCAAATGCGCCCAACCGTCTCCAAAAACCAGCAGACATTGTTTGTGAAGATATTTCCAAGAGAGTCAGCTTCTTTACCGAGTTGATTTCGCCAGCTTCCTTTCCCACACTCTCTCCCTGTGGGTCTGACTAGCTCACCTGAACAGATGATGTTATTTTAAAAGACGAAGCTGTTATTGTTAAGTCCTAGTCCTCGTAGTTTACACTTGCAGTAGTACAGGAAAGACATTGTGATTGGAAGGCTATAGTCTGACTGTCTTGAAGAGGTACATTCTCAAAGCTAACTTCGGCTATATTTTTGCAAGCAGATGGTGGGCAGTGCTTGACGATAGACTTGACCTTACCCCATTCTTAGTGCCATCTGCATCTTAGCGTTTCCGTCTAGTGCCATG
>JAUYMF010000100.1 GCA_030698765.1 Dehalococcoidales bacterium | reverse complement strand
TGGCTGCCGAGCCAGGATTCGAACCTGGGCTAGAGGATCCAAAGTCCCCTGTGCTACCACTACACAACTCGGCATTATCGCCAGTGGCAGTATAACATTTAGTCTTTTTTACCGCAATTGACTGGCGGACATAGTAACGGTTGGTAGTAATGGTTAAAACAGGCAGGGGAAAGTGCCGGTGCCGGCTGCTGAGCGGTGAGCACAGGAACAGAAGCCCCGGTTGGAGAATTACCGGTGCAGGGTTAAACCCGGAAGATATCCTGGCGCGGGTTATTGTGCTTGATTAGTCTTCTTTGGTCTTGCCGATATCTTTCCAGGACATAACGACAGTACACTGACCGCTGTAGACTAAATCGCACTTGTTGGAATATCCGGCATAATGGCATAGTCTACACTGAGGGTTGTTCGGGGTAAAGACTTTACTCTTATTGTTGCTTTTCTGCATTTTCTGTTGCCCCCTCTACAGATTGATGAGTTGTTGGCTTCACCACCTTAAAGTTTAATCTTATCTCTTTCTGGTTAAGGTAACATTAACAGCGGCGGGATGAGGTTACGCCAAGGTTACAGACAGGTTACAAAAAGGTTACAATCTAAAGAGGAAGTCTGACGGTAACGTGGAGGAAAGACAAAAGTGTAGGCCGGCATATTTTTTAGAAAAGCGGCCGTCATTGGTCCTGGTGGTGCCGAAGGTCGGACTCGAACCGACACGGAGGTCACTCTCCAACAGTTTTTGAGACTGCCGCGTCTACCACTTCCGCCACTTCGGCTTTTTCCGGTTGCCGGTATAAAACGGGTTCTGGTTATGAGGTAAGCTTTCTGTTAACAGTATGGTGCCGAGGGGGAGATTTGAACTCCCACAAGCTTTCGCTCACCACCCCCTCAAGATGGCGTGTCTACCAATTCCACCACCTCGGCGAGACTGGCAGGAGTGGGAGGACTCGAACCCCCGACCGGCGGTTTTGGAGACCGCTGCTCTCCCAACTGAGCTACACTCCTAGCCATTGACAGTATTATATATTAGCATAATTCGCCAAGAAAATTAACCACTACCTGGTTTTGATATTGACCTCACCTGCTTCTTAAAGGCAATTACCCCTTGGCCAGGAGCTTTGTGTTAAAAGTGGCTTCTCAATGTCACCCTGAGTGTAGCGAAGGGTCTGGGGGATGGGGAATATCGAACTATCACAGCCCCACACCGACCCCGTATTAAATACGGGGCTTCGTCGCTACGCTCCTCGCAATGACAAAATGACCTTTTTGGGGAAGCTCATAAGGGGGATGGGGTTTAATCTGCCGAGGGAATGGTCAGTGCTGCCATTGCTGTCGGGCTTGAAGGCGGGCGATGGCCCGGCCTGCCTGGCGGAAGGAGTAGAATACCGGCAGCCCGGCGTTAACGAATGCCTCCTGGGCGGTAAGGAATTCGGGCAATCCCTCCATGTCCAGGGCCGGACGCAGCACCAGCAGCACCGGCTTCCCGGTTTTTTGCCGGACATCCTGAAAAGTATCCACGGCGGGTTTCAGGAAGTCCGCCGCGGAGAACCGTCTCTGTCCCCACTGGCTGAGGGGATGAAAGCCGAGGTGATAGACGAGCAGGTCAATTTCCGGTAACCGGCTGAGGACGCGCATCGTGGAGGCGATGGCTGGCGGAGTTCCGATGGTTTCGGCGTCCACCGGATTGCTCAGGATACCTCCGGCGAAAGCCAGAAATTGCCCTAATTCTGCCTGCGTCTCAGAGGAAAATCGTGGCAGGTGAAATCCTTCTTTTTCCATCTCGTCGGCGGCCATCACGCTGACGCCGCCCCCCGCCCCGACGACGGCTACGCCCTTACCCCGCGGGAGAGGACTGACAAAACTGAATGCCACCAGAACGTCAATCAGCTCATCAACGCTGTCAACCCGGATTGCCCTCATCTGACGGCAGAGAGCATCGAACACCACCATTGAACTGGTCAGACTGGCGGTATGGCCGTAGGTGGTCCTGGTGCCGGCCTCTGTGGTACCTCCTTTGCAGATGACCACCGGTTTGCGGGCAGCCGCTGTCCGCAGCGCTTCCACGAAACGTCTTCCCTCCCTGACCCCCTCGATGTAGCTGGCGATAATCTCCGTATCCGGGTCTGTGGCTAAATACTCCAGAAGCTCGCTTTCATTGACGTCCAGGGCGTTTCCGTAGCTGACCACCTTGCTGAAGCGCAGCCCTCTGGGGGCTGCGGACAGGTGGATATCCTCGACATAGCCGCCGCTCTGGGAAATGAAAGCGACATGGCCCGGTTCCAGGGGTGTGGACAGCTTGTTGACCAGGCGGCTTGCGGGGACAAACAGACCGACACTGTTCGGGCCGATAATGCGGAAGCCGCCAGCCCGGGCTTTGTCGAGCATGGTCTTTTCCAGTTCCGCCCGTTCCGCGTAGCCGCTCTCGCTAAAACCGGAAGTGAAGAAATGGACTGACCTGACGCCTTTGGCGGCGCAGTCATCGAGCAGGGACAGGACGCCCGCTGCCGGTATGCTGACGATTACATGGTCGACCACGCCGGGAATGTCCCTGATGCCGGCATAGCAGCGCAGCCCCAGTATTTCGCTATACTTTGGGTTGACCGGGTAGATGGCCGGGAATTTGGCCTTTATCAGGGACTGCACCACCGTGTTTGCCCATCCCCGTGATTGGGATACCCCGACCACGGCTACCCCGCGAGGGTGAAAAATCTCTTCCAGTGTCGGTCTTGGTTTTTCCATCATTTAAGCGGGCAGGCGCAATATTTGCCGGATGTTACCCTCGAATATCCGGGATTTCTCGCCATCTTCGATGTCCATTTGCTCGATGGACCGGATTGTCTGCCGGGTATACCTTTCCCCGAACTGGCTGTCAAAGGGAAAATCGGTGGCGAACAGCATCTGCCCGGTGCCGCAGAAGGCGTGGGCGCACATCAGGCCGGGGGTGCTGCCGTAAATAGCGGTGTCATAATAGAACTTCTTGAAATATTCAATCGGTTCCCTGGTCAGAATATCCTTGTATCTGGCGCCGCGGAGAATAGCGGCGTGGTCGTACGCCCCGATTATCCTCTGCTCGAAAAACGGTACCATGCCCCCGCAGTGGTGGGTGATGAATTTAAGGTCGGGGAATTTCTCCAGGATGCCGCTGAAGACCAGGCGGGTCATGGCCACGGTGGTCTCGTAGGGCCAGCCGAAGTTGCTGAATATCATGTACCTTGACCGGGTCTCCGTCTTGTAATCGGCGTAACCCGGGTCACGGTGGGGGTGAATCCAGATTGGCAGGTCATAGTGCGCCATCTTTTCATAGAGGGGCAGAAATTCCGGGGAGTCCAGCGGCATGTCATTGGTGGGGGTAAATATCTGTACCCCCTTCATTTTCAGGTCATTCACGGCCCGGTCTACCTCTCTCAAAGCGGACTCCATGTCATTCATCGGCAGGCTGGCAACGGCTGCCGGGAACCGGCCGGGGAACTTGAGGACAAGCTCCGCCATCTCATCATTGGCCAGCCGGGCAAAATCCGCTGCCTGCCGGGTATCGGTAAAGTGTTCGATGGGTGGGGAAGAGAGGGTCAGTACCTGCTGCAAACCATCGAATTTGTCCATTACCCGGAAACGGTGTTCCATGTCGAAGAGGGTGGGCAGGCTCTCAATGACGTTTTGCAGGTGGAAGCCGCGGGGATTAGCCCGGTAGAGGGCGTCCTTGTATCTGGGGGGCAGGATATGGCTGAAGACGTCTATTTTCATCGGCTAATCTCCTCTTGCTTTAGTTTGGATATTATGTCCTGCGCCAGCGCCCTCTTGTCTATCTTCTGTCCGTCAGAAATTGTCGGCAGGCGGTCTACTATCTCCACTCTTTCCGGTATCTTGAAGGGAGCAATGTTTTTCTTTTTGAGGAATACGGTCAGGTCTTCCAGGGTCAGTGATTTGCTCCCGTTCAAGACGAGATAAGCGCAGGTTTTTTCTCCCATCAAGGGGTCTGGCATGGCGATGACAGCGGAACTGACAATCTCCGGGTGGGTAATGAGCAGGCTTTCCATCTCAGCGGGATAGATGTTCTGGCCGCCCCGGATGATGACTTCCTTTTTACGTCCCACAATCACCAGATTTCCGTCACCATCGATCTTACCCAGGTCTCCGGTGGCGTACCACCCCTCTCCATCCCAGGCCTTATCAGTGGCGTCTTCATCCCGGTAGTAACCGGAGGCGGCGTTAGTGCCCTTCGCCAGCACCTCACCGACGTCCCCTTTCTCTGCTTCAGCGCCATTGTCATTGTTTATCCTGACATCAACCCCTAACCGTGGACTGCCCGCGCTAAATGCCCTGACCGTGAACGGGTCTTCCGGCCGGGTAACCGTAATCGCGCCGAAGTCAACGGCGCCGTACTGGTTGATGACAGTCCCGCCCATTCTCCGCTCCACCCCGGCTACCAGTGACGGAGATAGCTGGGAACCGGCGCATACCCAGAGGCGTAACGAGCTTAAGTCGACCGGCTGCCGTTCAAATTCGGCTAACATCAGGGCCAGCTGTGTCGGCACCAGGCAGGCGACGGTTACTCTTTTCTGCTCGATTGCCTTCAGGGCTTCACGAGCGCCGAGCCAGGGCACCATGACCATTCTGGCAGCCACCTGGGGGGCGGAATAGTACACGGCCACGTTGGGACCGCGTGAGGCCGGGGCAATAGCGGCGACAATGTCACTCCCGGTCAGTCCCAGAGCGTCAGCCAGGTACCGGCCGCCGCTGGCGCAGGCGCCAGCCGGGTACTCAACGAACTTGGGGAATCCGGTCGAGCCGCTGGTGAGGCAGACGATGGAGACATCCTCCGGACGGTAGCGGCGGCTCTCCAGAACATCCGGGTTGTTACGCTCTTTCCGGGCCAGGCTGCCAAGGGGGACTACGCTGTCCCTGGACCTGTCTTCAATAGTAAGGATATGTTTTAACTTTGGTAGCTCATCACGAATCCGGCTGACCATGTCAGTATAATTGAACCCCCGGAACTCATCGCTGATAACCAGGGCGGCCGCATCCGTATAGCCGGCGATATATTTAATCTCGCTTTCCCGCATATTGGTCAATACCGGCAGGCACAATATCCCGGCTTTTTCACAGGCTACCCGCAGCAGGTGTAGTTCGACACTGTTCGGGAGCTGGGCCATCAATACCTCGTCCCTCTGCATACCCATCTCAATCAGCCCCAGGGCTACCCTGTCTATCCAGGTTAGGGCTTCTGCCCAGGTGTATTCTTGTGTCGTATCGGCGATAGCTGGGAGCAAGGGATATTCTCCGGCGTTTCTGTCCCACAGGCTGGAGATGGTGGTCTTCCAGACACCGTTTTTGACGAAGCTCTCTATTTGCTGGCGGGTGTAGCGGGTTGGTTTAGTCATAATCGGTCATCCCCGGAGATTATGAACTTCTGGTCTCACCCTGACTGCCGTACCCGGCTTTAACTCGAATTTGAAACAAGAATGGGCAGACCGGGAGTTACGGCGGTTCGTGCGATAAAGCATGGCGGTAACTCAGTCAAGTATCCTCATTCCGGTGTTATTGGCACGGGTGATAAAGCAGGTGCCGCCCATGTTTTCATCGAGGAAGCGGCGTGTCTTCTCATGGAGGTCGGACAGGTCTTCACCAAAAGCGAATAACGTAGGCCCCCAGCTGCTCATGCCCACGCCAGCGCCGCCGTTCTCCTTGAGAAATTTCAGGCACTGGAAAACATTATGTGACTGGGCGCGGAATTCGAACTTCTTGAAGCCGTATTTCTGCGTTTCCTCGAGAGCAAACCCGAATGATTCCAGGTCACGCTCCAGGATGGCAGGTAACATCTTGAGCAGTATCAGGTGGCAAATTATCCTGACCTCTTCGATAGGTACGGGGCAGACAATTTTGAATATCTGGACTTCGTGGATACCGGCGGTCTCCTCACCGCGGGGAGCGCAGACCAGGATGTCCCAGTCAGGGAAGTCATAGCGCGCCAGCACCGGCGGCGGCATCAGTCCCCGGACGGCAGCGGATGGCGAATATTCGCTCTTGCTGTTGCTGGCATCACCATTGCGGAAATTGTGCCCGCCGTCCAGAATGAACCCGCCGTGTTCAATTGCCGCCACCCCGATGCCGGAGGTGCCTCCGCGGTTTACTACCGAGCCCAGTTCAGCGGAATGTACCGGGCGTCCGGCCAGGTGGCAGAGTGCTTTGGCGATACCCACCATGAGCTGGGTGCCGCTGCCCACCCCTACGTGAACGAAGGGGCGTTCCTCGATGACAATCCTGGCCGGGGGGAAGCCGTAACGCTCCATAACCGCCCGGGCGGCTTCTTCAGCGCGAGTCACCACACCGGGGTCGGAGGGGCACTCTATTTCCAGATGGTCGCTTTTCATGGCGTGAATTACCGTTCTGGGTTGTTCAAGGGTAATGCCGGTACCGCCGTCAATGCGGCCGATCTCACCGTTGAGGTCGATAAGTCCCAGGTGTAAGCGTGAAGGACAGGCGATTCGAATTTCATCCATATTGTTACCTCCCCGGTCAGGCATTCAGCGCCTGACCGGCCTCCTCAATACTCAGTCCCTGGTGAATCATTCTCCAGACGATATCGAGCAGTTCCGCCGGGCGCGAGCTTTGCCAGATATTGCGGCCCATGACGATGCCCCGCGCCCCGCCGACCAGGGCGCCATGAATCATCTTGAGGGTATCCAGGTCTGTTTCACATTTCGGGCCACCGGCAATCATCAGCGGAACCGGGCAGCCGGCGACCACCCGCGGAAAGTCTTCGGGCGTATAATATGTCTTGACCATATCAGCCCCGTGCTCAACGGCGACACGCGCTCCCAGCGCCAGGTACTGGGGGTCGAGCATTTTGTTCTCCAGAGTCTTGCCCACGCCCAGCACGCCGAGCAGGGGCAGGTCGTATTGATGGCATTCGTCAGCCAGTTTGGCCATATCCATCAGCGTCTCGTGCTCGTATGGGGAGCCGATGAAGGCGGTGGTGGCCAGGGCGTCCGCCCCGAGGCGCAGCGCCGTTTCGACTCCGGTGGTGGTACCTTCGTGTGTCAGGTCGGCACCGGCGATGGTGGCGGCGCCGCTGGCGCGCAGGATGATGCCCTGGTGTCCATCAGGCTCAAAGCAGGTGTCCAGTATCCCCTTGGTCAGCAGCCAGGCATCCACTCTGCCGGTGGCGGCCAGTTTACGGATGGTCCCGGCGATGTCGGTGATTCCGGTCATCGGCCCCAGGGCCATGCCGTGGTCAATGGCGATAATAAGTCCCTTGCCGGTGTCCGGGTTCAGGATGCGATTGATACGGTTTCTTTTACCTACTGCCATTTTCTTCGTCTCCTTGGGCTGTAGCCCGTTGTCAGGTAAGCATAACCGCCTTGAGTAGATTGTGCTTTTTTATCTCTTCGACAACCTCCAGCAGGTTTTCCAGGCTGACCCGGTGCGAAATAAGCGGCAGTACATCCACCTGTCCGCTGGAGATAAGGCGGAGCGCCTGCTGGAAGTCGGGGAGCGATGAGCCGAATGTGCCGGTAAGCACAATCTCGCCGTAGTGCAGCCACCTGGGGTCTATGGTCAGGCTGGAACCCCTCGGCGCGCCGCCGAAGATGTTAAAAACGCCTCCATTGCGCACCATGGGCAGGTATTTTTCAATGATATCAGTTGCTCCCAGGGCGGCGATGACCAGGTCAGCGCCGATTTCAGTGATAGAACGTACCGCGGCGACGGGATCGTTTTCGGCGACATTGATGGTATGGTTGGCTCCCAGCTCCCGCGCTTTCTCCAGGCGTTCCGGGATGACATCGATGACAATCGTTCGGGTGCCGGAGGCTCTGGCTGAGAGCAGGTTCAGCAGTCCCATGGGTCCGGCGCCGATGATGGCCACCCGGTCCCCTTCGACCACTCCGGCGCTGCGGATGGCGCTGAGGCAACAGCTGAGAGGCTCTGCCATGGCGGCCAGTTCCATGGAGAGGGAGTCCTTAACAGGGATTATGCCGCCAAGGTTGACCAGGGGCGCCGGAATACGGACGTATTCGGCGAATCCGCCGTCAACCCCGTGCGCCAGACCAAACTCGTGGAGGCAGAGGCTATGCCGTCCCCGGCGGCAGAAGAAACATTCCCCGCAGGAAGCGATAGGGTAGACGGCAACCCTCTGTCCTGTCTTCAGTCCCCGGACGCCGTTTCCTATCTCGTGTACCAGTCCGGCGACCTCATGGCCCAGAATGGCAGGCAGGTTGCGGGGGGTGCTCTCGCCGGTTAGAATCTTGATATCGGTAGTACACACGCCGCAGGCTTTTACCTGGATGACCACTTCTCCGGGCATAGGGTGGGGCGTCTCCACCTCCTGATAGCGGAGGTCATTTTCACCATGCAGTACGGCTGCTTTCATCGTTACCTTTTCACCGGGACAATACCATGGATGGCTGATATCAGCTGGCGCAGCTTCTCCGGGTCTTTCTGTCCGGGAGCGCTCTCCACGCCACTGCACAGGTCGATACCGTAGGGATGTACCTGCTCAATGGCCTGCCGGACGTTTTGCGGGTTGATGCCACCGGCCAGGAAGGTCGGGACGGGGCTGGTCTCCACCAGCCGGCGGGCAACCTCCCAGTCGCTGACCACGCCGGTCCCGCCATAACGCCTGGCATCAGGAGCTGAACCAACGAAGGTATCAATGATAATGGCATCAATTCCGGCGTCCACCATGGCCTTAATTGTCTCCTCGTATACAGCGATGTCAATCGCTCCTGAAGCCAGCGGCGGAAGATGAATTGATTTCCATAGCTGGCAGTTTACCGTGTTTTTCAGGGCGCTGATCAGTGATGGCGGCTCCTGTCCCAGAAGCTGGATGGCATGAGGGCGCAGGATATCTACCGCCTTTCTTATCTGTTCCGCCTCCCGGTTGAAGAACAGCGTTACTACCGGCAGGGTTGACTGTTCACAGATCGGGCGCGCCTGCTCAACGCTCAAACGCCGTGGGGAGAAATCAATCTCGATAATCACGCCGATGTAGTCGGCGCCTGCTTCCGCAGCCAGACGGGCGTCAGCGACGGAGGTAATACCGCAAATCTTTATCCTGGTGTACTGGTGAGAAGGCAAGGTGACTCCTGAAAGGTGAGGTTTGTTGAATTCTAGCTGAAAATCCGCTAAAGTGTCAAGCATGACAGGGTGGGCGGTGGGGAGGGGGGCTTATCTTTTTGTTATTGTTCTGGTGACAGGGTTGTCGTGATGCTTACATCGGGCTGTTCCGTATTGACAACTGTCACCATCGTGACTATAATGCGTGACATATGGCTATTATTTGCGGGAAAATGCATCATCGGTTCAAAAAGGAGTAGGAAAAAGATGAAAATTACGAGAATATGTTACCTTCCGCTGGTTGTCCTGCTGGTGTTTATGCTGGGGATACCGGGTAATCCGGCACTGGCGGAGCCACTGCCGGGAACGGCTGATGTTCTGGTCAATTTTTACCAGCCGCCGGGTGCTGATGAGATCAGTTTGATCGAGAGCCTGGGCGGTACTGTCAACAAGGTCTATCATGTCGTCCCTGCCGTAGCTGCGGTGATGCCTGCGGAGAACCTCGATGAGCTGCGCGCTGACCCCAGGGTGGAGTCAGTTGAAGATGATATCACCTTCTCAGCGGCCCTGGCGGGGGAAGTCCTCCCCTGGGGAGTGGACCGAGTTGATGCCGAACTGGTACATCCGGTCTATAAGGGTACCGGAGTAAAGGTCGCCGTCCTGGATACCGGCATTGACTTTGATCACCCTGATTTAGCCGTATCCGGTAATGTTACCTTTGTCGCCGGGACGTCGGATGGGGATGATGATAACGGGCATGGTACGCTCGTCGCCGGTATCGTCGCCGCCCTGGACAATGAAATCGGCGTTATCGGCGTGGCTCCTGAGGCGTCACTCTATTCGGTGAAGGTGCTCGACCAGAATGGCGACGGTACGATGAGCAATATCCTGAGCGGCATTGAGTGGGCGCTGGACAACAATATGCAGGTGGTGAACATGAGTTTCGGCGGCTTAGCGGAGATGCCTTCAACTATAGTACAGGCCCTGGATAGCGCCTATGCGGCCGGCATCGTCATCGTGGCTGGCTCCGGAGGCAGCGGTAACCCCGGTGGTACCGGAAATAATGTGTGGGCACCGGCCCGCTACGAATCGGTTATCGCCGTCGGAGCTACTGATAACCAGGATGCCCGCTATTCCTCTTCGAGTACCGGCTACACCCTGGAGCTGGCTGCTCCGGGCGTTAATATTTACTCCACGGCCATGGGTGGAGGTTATGCCAATCTCAGTGGCACCTCGGCTTCATCACCTCACGCGGCGGGTGTGGCTGCCCTGCTCATTGACTCCGGTATAAGCAGTAATACTGCGGTTCGCGACCGGATGAGGAACTCGGCGGAGGACCTCGGCGCGGCCGGCTGGGACAGCCTGTTCGGCAAAGGGATGGTAAATGCCGACCTGGCAATCAGTTTCAGCGAGCCGCCGGACCAGACCCAGCCGGTTACCGCGATATCGGTGAACGGGACCCAGAGTCAATTTGGCTGGTACAATACTGATGTGACGGTAACGCTGACAGCGCAGGACGATGCGGGCGGCTCCGGTGTCTCTGAAATCAAGTACAGCCTGGACGGTGGTCAAGGCTGGCAGACCTATAGTTCCCCCTTCATCGTCAGCAGCGAAGGCACCAACCTGGTGCTGGCCAGGGCATGGGATAATGCCGGTAATGATGAAGGCCCTCCGGCATTTGTGCAGATCAAGATTGACAAAACGATGCCTAATCCCTCCACCATATCAGTAAGAAGCGGGACGATGGGGAACAATGGCTGGTATGTATCTGATGTAGAGGTAGATATGTGGACGACGGATAATCCGGGCGGCTCCGGCGTGGCTGGAATGGAATACAGCCTGGACAACGGTCAGTCCTGGTATACTTACACCCCGTTCCTGGTAATAACCGCTGACGGTAACAAGACCTTACTGGTCAGGGGGCGGGACAAAGCGGGTAACGTGGAAGCCCCGCCGGCATCGGCGGTAATCAAGATTGACCAGACGCCGCCTGACCTGACCGAGACCTCTGTGCCGGGGTTGATTAGTAAGGATAAGCGGGGCACGATGGTAAATGTCAGTTACAATGGCACGGCGGCAGACCCGGTTTCCGGGCTGAACACGACCAACACACAGCTCATTGACGAGTACGGGGAACTGAGCCAGTACCTGGGGTCAGCCCTTTCCGGTACGGTAGCGGTGGAAGCCTGGGTTCAGGGTAGTGACGGGAACGGCCGTACCTATACTTTTCGACTTACCGCCACTGATTTAGCCGGTAACCAGACCTCCGTTGACGCTGTTACTACCGTACTTCACCATTGAGGTGTTTTCTCTGAGAAATTGATAATGGCTTTCATGCCCGGATTAGAGGTCGCGCCGGTAAAACGACCTGATACGACCTCTAATCCGGGTTCATTCGTTGCCCCGGTGCGGGTTATATTTCGTGCCCCTAACCCCTTGATTACCCGGGATTTTTTTGTTATTATAATAACAATTATGATAATAATAACTATAACCAAAATCAGGGAATGCTGAAAAAGACCAGGCAGAAAGAGCTTATCCTCAGGGTATTGAAAAGCACGCCTTCCCACCCTACCGCTCTGTGGGTTTATGACGAGGTGAGGAAGGAGATGCCGAACATCAGCCTGGCAACGGTCTACCGTAACCTGAAGGTACTGCGGGAAACGGGGCAGATTTTAGAGCTGGAGTTTAACACCTCCCCGAACCGCTTTGACCCCAGGACGGACTACCACGACCATTTTATCTGTGAGCGGTGCAGTCTTATTCGGGATATCGATGAGCCGGTCAACCATAAGAGACTCAACGGCAGAATTGCCCGCGAGACCGGCTTCAAGATTTCATACTATACCGCCGAGTTTCGCGGATTATGCAGAGAATGTCAGGAACTGGAGGGTGATGGCAGGTCAGGGCTGGAGACGAACGGAGGAAAACTTTAGCAGTACCTGGTTAACCCGGTCAAGCGGATGCCGGGAACCGGTGGTTTTGTCCGGGAAAAGACTGGCAAGGCGCGAGAGAGATGGTGAGGAGGGACAGGGAGCGCTTATTGATGCTACGGCTTATTGTTGCCGTCAGGTAACTTCCCGCTACTGATTTCAGGTTATGGCAGGGTATGGCTTTAGCACGGCCTAAATATTCGCCAGCTGGCGAAGATATAACAGAAAACAGGATTACAGTGAGCATTTTTATAGAAATTTAATAGCGGGTTTATGAGCCTTGTAATTCCGGCGGACTAAAATTGATAAGTGGGCATGAGTAATAAACTTTCAGGAATAAGCTGGCGCAGACGATACCCGGGGATAATGCTGGCCGTGGCGCTGGTACTGGTTGGCGTGCCTCTTTTCCCGCCGGCTCCGGTAAAGGCAGGTACTCCCGATGACGCTTACACAATCGAACGTTACTACACGGAAAACGCCAACGAGCAGAGTACTGCCAGCACCACCTATCAGGATGCCCTGACCCTGACCTTTACGCCTCCCGTCACTAAAGACTACCTGGTCATCGCCACCGCGCTGAACAACAACTCCTCTACTTCTTATGCTACCGTGGCGCAATTTACTATAGATGGGACTACTTACAGTGAGGCGTTTCACCAGCCGGTAAATGCTTCATTAAACTGGCATTCCTTTGCCAGTCACAAGGTCATTCAGCTTACCGGTGGCAGCAGCCACACGGTGAAAATCCAGTACCGTACCGAAAATGCCGCCGGTACCGCCTATATCAAGAATGCGGCTCTGGCTGTCATCGAGGTTACCAATTACTATACCGCCGAGCAGGAAACAGAAATCACCACTACCTCCACCAGCTATGTGGACGCGGTGGCCCTGAACTTCTCTCCGTCCTCTCAGGCTGACTACCTGATGCTGGTCTCGGCTGACCTGGCCAGTACCTCTGCCGGTAAGGATGCCGATGCGCAGTGGACTATTGATGGAGTCGCCGACAGCGGAGTAGTCCATAACGGCACCAATTACATGTGCTGGAGCTCTGTTGAACGGGAGAACCTGACGGCGGCATCGCACACTTTTAAAATCCAGTACAAGACATCAGTCCCGGCTTCGGCCAAGATCAGGTACGCCCGCATCACCGCCGTACTGGCATCTGATCTCGGTTTCCTGCGCTACGCGGAGTCTGAAGCGGAGAGCGTAACCCAGTCTATTACCTACGTTGACAAGACAACCCTGTCTTATACTGCCAGCCGCCGCCACGATGATATAAATATCGCTTCCGGGTTGGGCAAGCAGGAGAACTCATCCTACGCCTTTTACGCCAATGTTGACCGGGATGGCGTCAGCGGGGGAGAAACCGTCTTTGTCCCGGGGTCAGCCCGGATTTACCGCTCTTTTATGCTCATGTCCAAGCAAAATACAGCGTCTGGAGTGACAACCCACAAGATCCAGTGGAAAACCAATAACGCAGCCGCGAACACAGAGGCTTTTATCCAGAATGCCAATATCGCTCATTTAGAAATAAACTCCGCCGAGTCCTATAATGACAGCGCCCATACCACCGTTGATGACTCCTTCGGCCCGGGAGAGAACACCGCCTACATCTGGGCGCACGGCTTGAGAGCCGGAAATACCTATACCGTTGCCTACTACGACGGCAATCCGACGGGTGGCGGGCAGAAAGTGGCCACCGATACCGGAATTAGCTCCACCGCTTACGGCAACCTCTCCAGCCAGTACCTGTTGACCACGGACTACGGGGCTGCTGCCGGAACCTGGCACGCTGTGGTCTTTGATGAGGAGTTTCTCCCCGGTCTGGGCCCTCCGGATAATTACAATGACGCCGCGACCACTTCGGGATATGTGCAGGGAGATAGTTTTGAAGTCACCCAGGCGGCTATTCCCGAGTTTCCCACGGTCCTGGCGGCAATCGCTGTTGCCGGGACCTGTTTTGCCGTTTACGGCTGGATGAGAAAGAGGAGGCTGGCGTATGTCAGGGTCACGCCTTAGGATAGTCTTCGTGATCTCGCTGCTGATATTGGGATCCCTCGTGATGCTGGCGGTGCTCCGTCCGCTGGCCAGCGCCGAGGAGTACAGCGTGGTGAGCCGGGAATCGATTATCCGCGGTGAGGACCAGTGGATAATTCAACTGGACATCGTTAACCAGGAAAAGCGGGACATGAGCTATGTCCTGCGCTGGTCGAGCGGCGGAGCGGACTATACGGAGAAGATACTGGTAAGAGAGGGACGGATATACAGTCACATACGTCACGTTTACCCGGCAATGGTACAGGAAGGTAAAGTAGATTTGACCATCTACCGGGAGGGTGAAGCGATACCGTTTGAACAATCCATTTATTACCTGAAGTAGGTGATTGACCATGTCAGTTTGAGATAGGGAAAAATGCAGGCGATAACGGAAATAGTCCAGAGTGAGCTATTAGAGAGAAGGGTGGGACGATGGCAGGTATTCTTCATCGTCGCCCTCATGGCGGGTATTGTTGTCAGCGAGTATGTTTTTGCTTACCATAATGTGGCTTATGGCATCGTCATCGCTCTTGCCCTGGTGCTGTTTACCTACCTGTCGCTCTCGGTCTTGCACCTGCAGCGGGGGATCATCAACTGCGGCGAATCCCTGGCGCTCGTTCCGCTATATATCCTGTTCACCTCCTCTCTGCCCTGGTTCTTCATTAACCAGCAGTTCCTGCTGCCGGCGGTGTATTCCTGTATCATGGGCTTGTGCTTCTGGCACATCTATGAGAAGGGCCTCAGCCTGAGCGATCTTTTTGGCTTCAGTAAGGAGAAGCTGCTGAAATACTCGCTTATCGGCCTGGCAATCGGCGTCCCGTTGGGGACAGTAGAATACTTGATTCTGCGGCCGGCCCCGGCTTTCCCCGGCTTTGAGGTGAGGTATCTCTTCAGGGATATGGTCTACATGTTCTTCTTTGTGGGTATTGGAGAGGAACTGCTCTTCCGTGCCCTGATTCAGCGTGACCTGGCGGATGTCTTCGGTTGGAAGTGGGGACTCCTCGGCGCTTCTTTCCTGTTTGCCGTAATGCACCTCACCTGGCGCTCGGTACCGGAACTGGGTTTTGTCTTTATCGCCGGTATTGTACTGGGAGCATTATACCTGAAAACAAAAAGCCTGACGGCGCCGATTATCGCTCACGGGGTGAACAATGTGATGCTGGTAGCCGTGTTGCCTTATCTTATAGGTTTATGATGAGCAAGGGGAATTTGAAATTAGAATAATGCACTCAAGGATAGTTTCTATAGCGGGGTCTTTGAAGCGCGGGTCGGTGGTAAGGCTGGTGCTGTGGGCGGTCATCTCAGCTATGCTGCTGGCTGTATTCTTACGGGAGTTCTGGATAAATCTGCCGGGTATGCTGTCTCCAGTCCGGGTACTGGAGCAGAACCAGGCTGCTCCCTGGGGTGTCCTGGCTTTGTGTCTCGGTTCTCTCTGGCTGAAGAGGAAACAGGTCGGGGACAAAATGAGCCGCAGTCCAGCGCCGGTCTTTATCCCGGTGGGTTTAGCCCTGGTCGCCGGAGCCTTATTGATGCCTTATTCCCCGGACTATCAGGTGTTCCGGGTCTTGCTGGTGGTGCTGGGGGTATTTGTTATTTTCTTTGGCAAGGCCGCCAGGGTACCGTCCGTGCTGCTCGGGATATATGGGTTTGCCGTATCCTTCCCGTTACTGGTAGAGCGTTTTGCGGAGGATGCTTACTCCCGGACGGCTGTTGTCCCGTTGACGGGGCTGCTGGGAGTGCTGAGATATCCGTTTGAGAGCTACGGGCAGTGGTTACATTTTGGCAGTCTTACCGGGGAGCCAATATCAGTAGTAATTACCACGGCCTGCGCCGGGCCGGCCACCATGGGGGTGTTCCTGGCTATCTTTACCCTGATGATGCTGGATATGCCCGTACCACCATCAAAAGCAATGGGTCTCCTCTTGTTTGGCGTAATCGGCACCTGGTTGCAGAGCTTCATCAGGCTGGTAGTACTGATAATGTTGGGCTACTATCTGGGAGAGTCAGCCCTGTGGGCTGCCCACTCCTGGACGATATACATCCTTTTCCCGCTGTGGTACCTCTTCTTTGCTTACATCTACTTCAGGCAATACGAACGGTTGCCGGACGCAGGGGGAAAGCCGGTTTTGGCGGTTGAGTACAGTTGAGAGTGATCATGGGTAAACAGGAACAAAGCGGGGATAGAGGCATCAGGTTCAAGATAATTATCGTCTGGCTGGCGATAGTTCTCCTGGGCAGCTTCTGGTTAACGGTGCAGGGATCCCTGGAACCGGTGAGTATTGGCATTATACCGCAGGTACCCAGAGAGGGCGAATCTATTATGGTTACCTACAGACTGAACAACCAGTCCCCTGAGGTTCTGGTTACCAGATACCAGTTTTATGCTGACGGCAAGCTGCTAAAAGAGGGTGTTACCATGATAGTCCCCGGCTTTGGTAAAGTCTACAGGTATGCTTATGAAAACCCGGTGCCGCTGGGTGAGCGCCTGAATTTCCTGGTCAGGACGCAATCAGAGCAGGGGGAATACGAGAAATATTTATCCACCCCGCCCTTCCCGCCTCAGGTATGGAGCAGCTTTGTCAGTTTTGCCTCATTCTCTACCTCGGTGATGAGCTTTATGACCACGACGAGCTACTATCAGAGCACCTTCGGCAGCAGCGTCGGCTTCAATGTGGGATTGATCTTCGCCGTGATCCTCATCGTTCTGCTTATCCTGCTGGAGTTGACCCATCCCTTCCTACATCGAAAAACGGACGCCATCTTACATAAACTGAGATTGAATTTTAACACGGTTACCTGGGTTTTGTTCATTATTTTCATGGGGGTATTATATACCAGGGTAGTGATGATTCTTAATATCTGAGGGCAGCATCCGGCCGTTAGCCAGGCAGCACTTGATGAATGGCGTAAGTATTGTGGTCCCGGCGTATAATGCTGAGCGCACTCTGGGTGAGTGTCTTCAGTCAGTCACCAGGCTCCGGTGGACTGGTGAAATTGAGATAATCGTGGTGGACGACGGAAGCACCGATAAGACTGCTGAGATCGCTGCTTCCTTCTCCGGGGTGGGGGTTATCGGGATTGCTCATGGCGGAGCCGCGCGGGCAACCAATACCGGGATAAAGGCGGCACACCACGATATGGTAGTCCTGTTTGATGCTGACGCTCTGCCCGGAGAGGACTGGCTGGAGAAGATAACCCTTTCCTTTACTGACCCTTCCGTGGTGGCGGTCAGCGGCTGTGCGGAGACGGCGAACACGGGCTGCATCGGGAAGGTGGCGGGTTATGACGCGGAGCTGCGACTGGGTAAGGTCGCCAGCGATATTGATTACCTCTCTACCATGAACGTTGCCTGCCGACGGGAGGCCTTGCTCAAGGCCGGGCTTAATGAAGCTCTCAAAGCGGGGTATGATGTTGACCTGACCCGGCGGCTGAAAGCTGACGGCTGTCGCCTCCTGTTGAGGAAGGATGTCCGCTGCCGGCATTACTGGAAGGATAACCTCCGGGACTACCTGCGCCAGCAGTACGGCTATGCTTACTGCCGGCTGGAACTGGCCCGGTACAGCCGGAGTCCACGTGATGAAGTCGCCGGGTGGTGGATGATTCTCCAGGCCCCCTTTACCATGCTCGTTCTGCTTCTGGCTACGTTCGGTACCTTGATTTCTCCGTGGGCACTTCTCTTACTCTTCTTACTGCCTCTTATCCATCTGCCGGAGACCATTATATTGCTCGATAAAAAAAAGGACGGATGTATTGCGCTCTTGCCCCTGCTTTTCACGGTAAGGAACCTGATCTGGGTCTGGGCGGGGGTGAGGTGGGGGGTGAGTAAGGTTTTCAAGTGCCCCAGGAGCGACTCGAACGCTCGACACGCAGTTTAGGAAACTGCTGCTCTATCCACCTGAGCTACTGGGGCATGAACGGATTTAGACCAAGGTAATTTTAGCAATAACCTTCATGGACTGCAAGCTCGCCCCTTTATGAGGAAGTCTAAAAACGATGAATTGTCATCCCAGGCGAAGCGAATATGTTCCGTGATAATCTATCATGTCTCTTATCAGAGACACCAGAAATTTATGAAAATATGAGCGTCTTGCCTGAGATTCCCTGTCATTCCGTGCCCTGGCCTATCGCCAGGACAGGCTTGACACGGAATCCAGTGGGTGAAGTACGTACACTTGCTGGATTCCGGCTTGCTGCCGGAATGACTCCCTTGTAATTCCTATTTTCAGAACAAAGACATTTGACACAAGACCTTAATCAAAGCATCGGTATGCTCCGGCTTGCCCACGCTGATGCGGACATAGTCACGTAAAATCGGCTCGTCGAAGTAGCGCACCAGGATTCCTTTATCCTGTAAATTCTGTTTCAATTCTTTCGCCTTACCCCTCAGCACCCGGCACAGGATAAAATTAGCTTGCGACGGAAATGGCTTCAGCCACTCCACCTTTTGCAGTTCGGCAAATAGCCTGTCCCTCTCGGCGATTATCAGGCGCACGTTTTTCATCAGATAATCAGTATCTTGCAGCGACTCCTCGACGGCGACCAGCGCCGCTACATTCACGTTGTAAGGAATCTTGGTCCTCAATAGATAGTCGGCGATTACAGGCGGGAAAAGCCCGTAGCCGACCCTGAGACCGGCCAGCCCCGCCCACTTGCTGAAGGTGCGCAGCACCATCAGGTTCTGGTATTGACCGAGCAGCGGCGCCGCCGTCTCCCCGCCGAACTCATGGTAGGCCTCATCGATGAGCACCGGGACGCCGGTATCCAGAATCTCCATTATTTCCGACAGGGAGATGGTGTTACCGGTCGGATTGTTGGGGTTGGCCAGGAATATCATCTTCGTCCGGTTGTTGACGGCCTTCCTGACCGCCGCCACATCAACGGCAAAGTCCCCGTCCCGGGGCACCTCGACCAGGACGCCGCCGCACAGCTCGGTGCTGAAACGGTAGATGCCGAAGGTGGGCACGCAGCTTACCACCCGGTCGCCGGGACTGATGAGCAGGCGCAGGACAAGGTCGATGAGCTGGTTGCTGCCGTTGCCGGCCACGATATGCCGGGCACTAACGCCGGCATAGCCCTCCAGCATTTTGCGGAGCCGGGTCTGCCCGTCATCAGGATAGATGTTATAGTTCTTATAGTCGGCCAGCGCCCGGCTAACGCGCGGCGAGCAGCCGTAAGGGTTCTCATTAGCATCCAGCTTGATGATGTTCTCCGGCGCCACCTCAATCTTACCCTCCAGCGTCTCCGGAGAAGTAGCCGCCGAATAGCCGCCGAAGCTCACCAGGTCAGGCCGTATCAATTTTTCGATTCCTTCCGAAGCCATAGTCGAAAAGCTCCCCTTTTGCAATGACTGAAAATTAAGTACGGGCACATTCTAGCACTGATTTATGGGGAGGACAATGGAGAGGGTGGGGGGATACTTAAACATACCTGAAGTTTGATTTCAAATGAATTTGATTTTTCACAAGCATCCTTGGTGCACTGAGGAGAACTTACTATAAGTAGGCACTCGCTGGAGCTATCCATTTCTTAATATCCCCCATCTTTGCGCAATCTAAACTAGGCCGATAAACAAGCTGTCTTGCCTTGTGCCGCTCAATATGTAAAAATGCTCGTAATGCTGTATACTTATTCAAAAGAACACCAGTAACATACAGGAGTCGGATTTATGGCTAAATTTTTAGACACTGCCGGAGTATCGTACTACCTTCAACAGCTAATCAATTCTACCAACGATAAGCTGATTCTGATAAGTCCCTTCCTAAAAGTTAGTGAGCGCCTAAAACAGTCTATTGAAGACAAAGACCGTATGAAACTGAATATAAGACTGATATATGGCAAGAATGATCTGGACATATCTGAACACAATTGGCTGAAATCACTTAATAGCGTTAGAACAAGCTTTTGCCAAAATTTACATGCAAAATGTTATCTCAACGAAAAAGAGGCAATTATCACGTCAATGAATTTATATGATTTCTCCCAAATCAACAATAACGAGATGGGAATATATGTGACTAAAGATGAAGATAGTGAGTTATATACAGATATTTACAATGAAGCCATGCGGCTTGTTAGGATAAGCGATGAAATAAAGGTATCCGTTATTCAGATTCCAAAAACAGACCTGCCAACTAAACCACAACCAGTACAACTGGAGAACTCTGGATATTGTGTACGATGTGGTACTGAAATAAAGCTTAATCCAAAGTCACCATATTGCAGTAATTGCTATAAATTGTGGAAGAAATTCTCAAATGACGAATATGAAGAAAAATATTGTCATATCTGTAAGAAAGAAAATAAATCTACGCTTGTCAAACCTACCTGCTATGACTGTTACAAAGCCAATAAAAACAAGCTAGAGTTTCCGCTACAAAAATAAAAACTGGATGACCTCAAACTCAAACAGACCCCAGTCTCTTCTCCACCGCCCGGGCGTGGGCGTCAAGCCCCTCGGCGCAGGCCAGGGCCTGCGCCGCTGGCCCCATCTCTTTCAATCCAGCCTCATCGACGTTAATCACGTTGGT
>JAUYMF010000099.1 GCA_030698765.1 Dehalococcoidales bacterium | reverse complement strand
GGTATGCAAAGCCCAGCGTCCGCGTTGTACGGAGTGTGTCCTGGGGAAGCTCTGCCCCTCATACGAGTTGTTCACCAGGGTTTGAGACAAGGCCGGACAGGTGTTACAATATCTTTAAGGATGCAAGATATTGAGAAAGTTCTTGATAACCGGCGGCATAGCGGTAATTGTCTTTGCCATCGTTAATATTGTGTTCGCCTTCTCCTCCCGGCTGCGATTCGATATTCCCGAATGGTTAGGTGTTTCTCTTTACCTAGCTGCTTTCTACGTAGCCCCGATTGCCTTTTTAATAGCCCTTATCGGGAGTATAGTCTTAGTTGTCAAATCGAGATCGGGAAAGTAAGCATCCTTACCTGACGCCTCTTCACTTGGACATTAACAGCGCAGTTTCACCCTTTCCACTCCAACCTTTATCCTCTTTTTAAACGACTCGTAAAATACTTCTTCTCTCACTCTTTACACCAGCGAAGCTATTGTAGACCGTAATGAGATGATGCTACTATAAGTAAGTTCAAGAATGAAGAAGTGGAGGCATACTACTGACGGGAGGAAAGTATGACCAGTTTCTTTCGGAAACTTGGCAGAGAGAAATTATATAAACAGTGGATTGAACAAGAGGGTTTATCTCCTGAAGACCTTCCTGAAGACCTCAAAAAAGACGAGAGGGATTCCGGCGATGATCCGGATTATGAAATAAGCCCCGGCAGGGGATACCGTTCGAGGATAGGAGGGCAGAGTGACATCATCTTGAACCCTGCCACAATCCGTTTCATGCTTGTTATGGCACTTATCATTGTCGTGCTGCTGGTTGCTCTATCCGTACTGATTACGGTACTTATTATGCGATGATGCCGGGAAGTTGATCCGTATTCGCATGTTCAGGAAATATCAATGAAGATTCTGACAATAGGAATAGGAGAATGTGGCGGGCGCATCGCCGATGAGTTCGAAAGATTAAACAAACGGGCAAGGAGTATGCGTGGCGTTGAAATAGTCACGGGTACATTTGCCCTGGATACAGATACGGCCGCTTTAAGTGAGCTTAGCTCACTTAAAGCCGATTATAAGCGGCGGATTCTTGTAGGTGTACGGGAAAACAGGGGGCAAGGTAAGGTCTCAATAAATGAGATTGGTGCCGCCATAGCCAAGAAAGAGGGCGATAAACTACTAAACGAAGTGCGTTTAGTGAAGAGATTCCAGGAGACGGACGCTATCCTGGTAGCGGCCAGTGGCGCCGGTGGTACAGGTTCCGGGGCGATGCCGGTAATAATCCGGAACCTGAAAGAGAAATATCAGGATAAAGCGGTATATGGCCTGGTCGTGTTTCCTTTTGAACATGAAATACAGGCTGAGGCACGCCTGGTTCTTAATACAGCCAGCTGCCTCAAATCATCCTATACCGTGGCTGACGCGATATTTATCATTGACAATCAGGAATATGTTCAACGGGATTCTTCTCTGATACACGATTTAGGAAGACTCAATCAATTCATTATTGAGCCTTTTTACAATCTGCTCCGTGCCGGTGAAGAAAAGAAGACGAGGTATATCGGTTCAAAATTGATGGATGCCGGCGATATTATGGAAACGATAAAAGGCTGGACCGTTCTGGGTCATGGCCAGTCACCTTTATCCTTAACAAGTCAGATGATAAAGTCACTGAATTTCAAAAAGAAGGGCGCGGAAACTGATGTGGGAATAAAAGTCATGGAAGAGGCATTCAGCAATTTGTCTGTTAAATGCAACCCTTCTGACGCCGCCACTGCCCTCTTTTTACTATCAGCCCCCGCCAGGGAAATCACCATGAATTTGCTGGAGTATCTGGGTAATTATATGAAGAATGTGGCGACGAATGCTATTATCAGAAGCGGGGATTATCCGGTTGAAAAGGGACTGATAAGTATCGATGTCATCCTTTCTCAGCTTGGAGATGTTGAGAAAGTACGAGAAATCTATGGAGCAGCGGTTAATGTACCAGGAGAGGTTACGAGCGGGGAATCTAACAGTGATGATGAAATCTGAATCAGATGAAAGCGGACTTGACGAGCTAACGCGGCTATCCCGGAAGATGGCTGACGAAGCGCAACAGAGGGCGAGAAGCGAGCAACAGCGTACCGCGCAGCGGCAAATCGCCCGGGATGTGCTTCAGGGAGTCAAGGAAATCAGTATCTCGGTCGCTATGGGACAGTTAAAGCTGGTAGCTACACCGGAGATACTAACAGCAGTAACCCAGCTAAGAAATAAGCCGGGCACCCGGGAACTGCGCAAGATAATAACTGACCTGTCCCATGACCTGGAGAGACGCACCGGTAGCTTTTCTCCTTCTGACCCGGAGTTAGAACCAATCGCGCAATCAGTCAGGACCCTGGCGATACTCATCGAGCTTCTGTTCTCTCTGGAGTAATTCCTTGGCTTTGTTATCACCCGCTCACCGGTATGAGGGTTCCACTCGCAACTATTGTCATTCCGTACCCTGGCCTGTCGCCAGGACAGACTTGATACGGAATCCAGATAGGTAGTGTGACTGGATTCCGGCGGAAGCCGGAATCGGTCATGAACAGTTGCGCTGTTCACCATGAAGTGTAAAAATGCCGTTCGTGGTGAGCTTGTCGAACCATGAACGGCCCTTCGACAAGCTCAGGGTGAGCGGAGAGTAACCTATTTTCAGAGTAATGACAAAACTACCTATTTTCATAACGATGACACGACTCTCCGGGTAAAATGATGGCTATTACGCATTCTCACCGGTAGCCCGGTTGAACTCAAAGTTTACCAGAGTTATAATGAAGCAATCATGCTGGAACATGTCGTTAGCTCTTCGCTGCCGACACTTAAGTGGAGAGCTTTTATTTAGATTCTTAATAATACAGGAAAGAGCAATGTTAGCCAGATACAATCCCCAGGAAATTGAAAACAAGTGGCAGCAAAAATGGGCTGAGGACAGGCTGTACGAGGTCGCTGAGGATAGCTCCAGTCCCAAGTGGTATGCCCTGACCATGTTCCCCTACACCTCCGGTGACCTCCATATCGGGCACTGGTATGCCGAAGCCCCTTCAGACGCCCATGCCCGCTTCAGGCGGATGCAGGGTTACAACGTGCTGCACCCGATGGGATTTGATGCCTTCGGACTGCCCGCCGAGAATGCCGCCATCAAACGCGGCATTCACCCCTTTACCTGGACAATGCAGAATATAGAGAACATGCGGCGCCAGTTGAAGAGCATCGGCGCTATTTATGACTGGAGCCGTGAGGTCATCACCTGCCTGCCGGAGTACTATAAGTGGACGCAGTGGTTCTTCCTGAAGCTGTACCAGCACGGCCTGGCCTACCAGAGCCAGGCTCCGGTCAACTGGTGCCCCGGTTGCCAGACGGTACTGGCCAATGAGCAGGTACTTAACGGCCTCTGCGAGCGCTGCGGGACGGCAGTCACCCACCGTGACCTGGAACAGTGGTTCTTCCGCATCACCCGCTATGCTGATGAACTGATGCAGCACGAGGGGATTGACTGGCCGGAGCGCATCAAGATAATGCAGCGGAACTGGGTGGGCAAGAGCGTCGGCGCCGAGATTTCCTTCGCTCTCGACTACCCTGATATTTCCGAAAAAGAGATTAGAGTATTTACCACCCGCCCGGATACCCTGTTCGGCGTTACCTTTATGGTGCTGGCCCCGGAGCACCCGCTGGTTGCCCGGCTGACCACACCGGAAAGAAAGGACGACGTCGAGGACTACATCCGCCGGTCAAGGCAGCAGACCGAGATCGAGCGCTTATCCACGGAAAAAGAAAAGGACGGGGTATTCACCGGCTCCCATGTCACTAACCCTCTGAACGGAGAAAAAGTACCCATCTGGATCGCCGACTACGTATTGCTGAGCTACGGCACCGGAGCGGTGATGGGAGTCCCCGCCCATGATGAGCGCGACTTCGCTTTCGCCAGGAAATATGACATCCCTATCAGAACGGTAATCGCCCCTCCGGCCTGGCAGGGGGAAGAACTGGCTGAAGCCTACATTGAAGAGGGCACCATGGTGAACTCGGACCAGTTCAACGGGCTCACCGGACAGTCGGGAATAGAAGCTATCTGCGATTTTCTGGAGGAGAAGGGCTACGGCAAACGCGCCATAACCTACCGTCTCCGCGACTGGCTTATCTCCCGTCAGCGGTACTGGGGAGCGCCGATACCGATGATTTACTGCGAGAAGTGCGGTGTTGTCCCCGTACCGGAAGAAGACCTGCCGGTATTGCTCCCCAGGGATGCGGATTTTAAACCTACCGGCGAATCACCGTTAAAATACAACGAGCAGTTCGTCAACACCACCTGCCCCCGCTGCTCCTCCCCGGCCCGGCGGGAGACTGACACCATGGATACCTTCATGTGCTCTTCCTGGTATTTCCTGCGCTATACCAGCCCCCATTTTGACGGCGCCGCTTTTGACCCGGACAGGGCCAAATACTGGCTGCCGGTAGACCTCTATACCGGTGGCGCCGAGCACGCCGTGATGCACCTGCTCTACGCCCGCTTCTTCACCAAAGCGCTGCGGGACATGGGGCTGGTTGATTTCGGTGAGCCGTTCACCCGGCTCTTCAACCAGGGAATCATCATCGCCGATAAGCAGAAGATGAGCAAGTCCCGCGGCAACGTAGTCACCCCTGATATCTATGTCTCCGAGCTGGGAGCGGACACGGTGCGCGCCTATCTCATGTTCCTGGCCCCCTGGGAACTGGGCGGGGAATGGAACGACAGCGGTATCAGCGGCATCAGCCGCTGGCTCCACCGCACCTGGAACCTTGTACTTGAGAAGTATCATCCCCGGGAAGACGTTACTCCGCCGGAGAGAGAGGAAGCCCAAAAGGAGCTAAGCCGCATTACCCACCAGACCATTAAAAAGGTCACCGGCGACCTGGAGAGAATGCGCTTCAACACGATGGTCGCCGCGCTTATGGAGTTCGCCAACTACCTGGCCAGGATTAAAGAAGCCGGTAAAGTCACTGCTTCGGACTGGCAAGAAACTCTTGATAAGCTACTCCTGTTAATGGCTCCTGCCGTTCCCCACTTCGCTGAGGAGATGTGGCAGATAACGGGGCATGAATACAGCGTCCACAATCAAAGCTGGCCCGCTTGGGATGAAGAGCTGGCCAAAGATGAAGAGATCACCCTGGTGGTGCAAGTCAACGGCAAACTGCGCGACCGCGTTACCGTCCCGGCCACCATCACCGAAGCCGAAGCCCGGCAAAAAGCCCTGGAAAGCCCGCGGGTGAAGCCTTACCTCGATGGCAAAGAAATCATTAAGACCATCTACGCACCCGGCAAACTGGTCAGCCTGGTGGTTAAGTAGTGGAAATCTAGCCCTCTTCCTTTGTTAAAGGAAGAGGGAGGCAAAAGCGATTGCATGCGGGTATAAAGCTAACGTCTCTCTTTGGAAAAGGGAGACCAAGAGGGATTTAAACAGGGAGTATAAGAGGGGCTGCGCCCCTCTTCCATATGAATGTCATTGCGAGGAGCAAAGCGACGAAGCAATCCGTGAGGGGAGGCATAAACATACCTCACCCAGATTGCTTCGCCTCCCGACAAGTCGGGATGGTCTCGCAATGACAGTATGCGCAACGAGTGTCCAAGAGGGACGAAGTCCCTCTTCCAAAAATCTTTCCCCCTTCCCTTTCGTAAAGGGAAGGGGATTAAGGGGTTAGGATTAACATAATGAAAATAGCTTTTATCGGGGGGGGCAACATGGGGGAGGCAATAGTGTCCGCCGTGCTGGACAAAAAGCTGAGCGAACCACAGTATATCGCCGTCAGTGACGTCAGTGATGACCGCTGCCGATACCTCCGGCAGAAATACGGGGTCGCCGCCTCTACAGATAACCGCCTGACGGCGGAGAAGGGCGAAGTGGTAGTCCTGGCCATCAAACCCCAGACCCTCCACGAGGCAGCCCCTGACCTCCGCGGCCAGCTCAAGCCGTCGCAACTGGTATTGTCCATCCTCGCCGGGATAGACATCGCCACCATACGCCGGGAACTCAACCATGACCCTATCGTCCGGGCAATGCCGAACACACCGGCCCAGATTGGCGAGGGCATCAGCGTCTGGACAGCCACCGCCGAAGTAACCGAACAGCAAAAAAGCCGGGCGGGTTCCATCCTGGGCGCCATGGGCAAGGAAATCTACGTCGACGATGAAAGATACCTTGATATGGCCACGGCGGTAAGCGGCAGTGGCCCCGCTTACTTCTTCCTCTTCGTTGAGGTACTGGTGGAGGCGGCGGTAAATATCGGCCTCCCCGGTGATGTCGCCCGGGAACTGGTATTACAGACAATGCTCGGCTCGGGACACCTTATCCAGGCTTCAGGCAAAGAGCCTTCAGAACTGCGCCGGATAGTGACCACTCCCGGCGGTACCACCGCCGCCGCCCTGGCTGAGATGGAGAAAGGAGGGTTCGCCGACCTGATGAAGCGAGCCGTGACCGCTGCTTATGATAGAGCCAGAAAGAGATTAGAAACGCAACCGTGATATTCTTCCTCAAACTGCTCTGTGAAGCGCTTACCATCGCCATTTTTGCCCGGGCGGTATTGACCTGGTTCTCACCACGTCCGGGCAATACCCTGGTCAACGTTCTCTATCACGTCACCGAGCCGGTCCTGGCCCCGCTGCGCTGCATCATACCCACCACCGGCAGAGTGGACTTTACTCCCCTGGTTGCCATAATCCTGCTCCAGCTGATCGCCCGCTTCCTGCCTTAGCCGGCACTGTCCATCCTTTACCAAACCATAGCTCATATGACATTCACTATGTTCAGTATAGATAAAACATCCCGTACTTGGTATACTATACTGAGAAGCGAATTGCGCAGGAGCGCGGGATGACAACCGGTGACAGACATACCGCACAAAAACATTTTGTGGAAGAAGTCGGCATCTTCTTCGAGCAGACCGGGATGCCCCGGATGGCCGGCCGTATTATGGGCTGGCTGATGATTTCTGACCCGCCCCACCAGACCGTAGGAGATCTGACAAAGGTACTGCTGGCCAGCAAAGGTTCAATCAGCACCATGACCCGCCTCCTCATCCGGCTCGGACTGCTCGAACGCATCAGCCTTCCGGGACAGAGACGCGATTATTTCCGCCTCAAGAGCGGTGCCTGGCAACAAATACTCGGGGAGAGCCTGGTTCAGATTACAACCTCCCGGCAGCTTATCGAACGCGGACTGGAGCTGGTCGATGACAAGGCACACTTTAACCGCCAGTGGCTGGAGGAGATGCGCGGCATCTATTCTTTTCTGGAAAGGGAATTCCCTGTCCTGCTGAAACGCTGGGAGCAGGAACACAAGGATAAATTAGCGGCGGGTTGACCGCCGGTAGCAGCCAGGGATTATCAATCTTTGACACGGAGGTTCAATATGAAAGGTTGGCGACAAGTAACTATCTTGCTGCTATTTGTTATTCTGGCCGTGTCTGTCTCCTGTAATCCCTTCGGCAGTGGCGAACAGAATGGCACACAACAACTGGCTGAGGTGGTACGGGGTGACCTGAGCGTTACTGTTAGCGGCAATGGCAATATAGCGGTTGCCAAAGAAATGAAGCTGACCTTTGGCATCGCCGGTAGAGTGGATAAGATAAACGTTGAGGAAGGAGACGAAGTAGAAGAAGGAGCGGTGCTCGCTAAACTGGAGACCGATGACCTGGAACTGGCTTTAACCCAGGCACGGGTAGCCTACAGCCGGGCAGAGGTGGCCGTAACCCAGGCGGAGGTAGCCGTAACCCAGGCGGAAGTAGCCGTAACCCAGGCGGAAGTAGCCCTGCAAACGGCAGAATTCAATCTCAACCAAACTCAGAAGACACATACTCTATCCGACATCAAGGCGGCACAGGCTAATGTAGATACAGCCAGACGGGAACTGGAAGAAGCGCTATTAACACTATCCAAGTATGACCCGGGAACCCCTGGCTGGGAGGAAAATCAGAGGATAGTAAATCTGTTCCGGTTGAGGCTGAATACGGCTGAGGACACACTGGATGCCATGCTCTCCGGCGCCGGCACTGAGGAAGTGGTTATCAAAAACCAACAGGTGAAGGCTGCCCGGCAGTCCCTGGAGTTAAGCCGGCAGTCCCTGGAATCAAATATCAAATCGCTGGAATTAGCTCAACACTCCCTGGAGCTGAGCCTGCAATCCCTGGAACAAGCTCAAAAGCAGCTTGGTAAAGCAACAATGACGGCTCCCTTTGACGGTGCGGTAGCCAGCGTCAACATTGATGAGCAGGATACCGTAGCTCCCGGCACCATGATCATTCACCTGGTTGACCCCGGCAGCATGGAGCTAACCGTTGCGATGGATGAAATAGATATCTCCGTGGTGAAAGCGGGACAAAGAGCACTTATTGATATCGATGCTTTACCTGATCTACCTCTTGAGGGTGAGGTCAGTTCCATTAGCCTGTTACCTGCAGTAGAAGGGGGAGTGGTACTGTATAGCGTTAAAATCAAGTTTGATGTGCCTGAGGATAGCGGTTTAAGAAACGGCATGAGCGCCACGGCTGACATTACAGTTGCCCGGCGGGACAGCGTCTTGCTGATACCTGACCGGGCGATTCGGAACGATAGCCAGGGCAGTTCCCTGGTTGAAGTCATGGTTAACGGGCAAATCCAGGAAAGAATGGTAGTCACCGGCATCAGCGATGGAGTACGCACTGAGATTATTGACGGGCTGGCGGAGGGTGAGATGGTCGTTGAAAGACGGACCAGGTCATCCTGAGGCAGTCAGAGCTTATTACAAGCGTGGCTCACCGTATCAGCCACTCGGGTTAATGAGATGATTCGACTGGAAAGTATCACCAAGGTTTACTACATGGGCAAGGTCGAGGTCCCGGCACTGAGAGGGATTGACCTCGATATTCAGAAAGGAGAGCTGATTGCTATAATCGGCGCTTCAGGCTCAGGCAAATCTACCCTGATGAATATTATCGGTTTTCTGGACAAACTGACCTCAGGCAGGTATATATTTGACGGCACTGATACCAGCCGGCTCAGTGATAACAGCCTGGCCGAGATGAGAAGTAAGAAAATAGGCTTTGTCTTTCAGGACTACAATCTTTTACGCCGCGCCAGCGCCCTGTCCAACGTTGAGATGCCTCTTATCTACAGCCGCGGAGGCAACAAGCGCCAGCGAGCTATGGAATCACTGGAACGGGTAGGGTTAAAGGAACGGGCAAACCACAAACCCACCGAACTCTCCGGCGGTGAGCAACAGCGGGTAGCTATCGCCAGGGCACTGATAAATAACCCGCCTATTATTCTGGCCGATGAACCTACCGGTAATCTGGATAGCGTCTCAACCAATGAGATACTTTCTATTTTCCGCCAGCTTAACCGGGATGGTATCACTATAATATTAGTTACCCATGAGATGGAAATCGCGGCGCAGACCCAGCGCACCATTCGCCTCCATGACGGCAAACTGGTCAGCGATGATAAAAATACCCGGACGAACGTGGCCGGTGCTGACCGGGAGGTAAAGCAAAGTGAAGCTTTTTGAATTTTTTGGTATCGCTGTAAAATCGCTCTTGGCCAATAAACTGCGCTCGGTACTGACTATGCTGGGCATGATAATCGGGGTCGGCGCCGTTATTATTCTGATGTCCGTGGGGGCCGGCCTCCAGAATATGATTACCAGCACCTTTGAAGAGCTGGGTACTAACCTGCTCTTCGTGCAGCCAGCCAACCCGGAGGCGCCGGGGTTTGCCTCTTTTGCGCCCGGCTACGCTACCGCCAGCATTACCATGGGTGACGCTGAAGCGATGAGACAAATCCGTTCGGTGGTAGCTGTAAATCCAACCAACGAGAATTTTGTTAAGGTAATAGCTGGTAACGAAGCTGCAACTTCCGTGATAGAGGGTACCACTCCTGAATTTCAGCATCTGTATAATTTTACGATGGCGTCGGGGCAATTCATCTCCGAGGTAAATATTGCCCGGAGAGACATGGTAGTGGTCCTGGGGAGTAAAACTGCGAAAGACCTCTTTGGCAGCAATGACCCTGTCGGCCAGCGGGTCAAGATAAAGGATAAACGCTTTACTGTCATCGGTGTCCTGGAGCCCAGGGGCATGTCATCTTTCGGATTCAGCTGGGATGAGATGGTAGTAACACCGATAACCACCTATCAAGCCCGGTTATTCTCTCAGAAGACGCCCGGCGGGGAAGACGCCGTTCAGTCAATCGTCGTGCAGGTAGCCAGTGCCGATGTTATGGACGAAGTAATAGAAGAGATTGAAAATCTCTTGAGGAAGCGCCACCGCATTGCCGAGGGGGCAGATGATGATTTCGCTGTCATCGGCCTGGAGCAGTTACTCGGAACATTTGAGACCATAACCCTGGCATTAACTGTATTCCTGGGATTGATTGGTGGTATTTCCCTGCTGGTAGGCAGTATTGGTATCATGAACATCATGCTCGTCTCGGTGACCGAACGCACCAAAGAAATCGGCCTGCGCAAGGCAGTAGGGGCCAAGCGCCGGGATATCCTCATGCAATTTTTGCTGGAAGCGGCCATATTGAGCCTGGTAGGAGGCGCCATCGGGCTGACCGGAGCCTGGCTGATTGCCTACGCTATCTCCCTGGTTGACCTGGGCGGGTTCACCATCAATGCTGTGGTCTCGCCACTGGTCGTCACCGTAGCCGTCCTGGTCTCGGTCTTTATCGGACTCGCCTCCGGCATCTACCCGGCGATGAGAGCCGCCAGACTGAATCCTATTGACGCCCTGCACTACGGGTGAGATAATTAATAGAGAACGCAGGCAGGATTCGAAACACAAATGAACTGGCTTGATATAACTCTCCTGGTAATAATCGCCAGCGCCGTCTTCTTCGGACTGAAAACCGGCCTGATAAAGGCTGTCTTTTCACTGGCCGGTATAATCGTGGGCGTAATCCTGGCCGGACGTTTGCATACCCCTCTCGCCGGACAGTTGACTTTCATCCCGCAACCCGGCATCGCTGAAGTGGTCGCCTTCGCTATTATACTGATCGGAACAATGATTGTTGCCAGTATCCTGGCCCGGTTAGTTAAATGGACCGCCTCAATAGTGATGCTGGGCTGGGTCAATTACCTGGGCGGCGCTGCCTTTGGCTTCGTGATGGGGTCTCTATTCTGCGGCGCCCTGCTCGCCAGTTGGGTAAAATATTTCGGCGCCGCAGAAATCATCAGCCAATCCAGCCTGGCAAATATCCTGCTGGACCGGTTCCCGGCAGTCTTAGCGTTACTCCCTGAGGAGTTTGACGCGATACGCTCTTTCTTTGAGTAATCTAGTGCATTTTACCGGGCACAAACAGTGCCAGCACGCTAAATAGCCCTGTTAAGTCCCTCATCGCACTAATTAGACTGTAACGCACAATCTTTCGCTCAGGAACTCGGGTTGTCATTGCGAGGAGCGAAGCAATCCGTTTCTCGGGGTGGCGGATTGCTTCGGGCTTCGCCCTCGCAATGACAGTTTTGGTGGTTATCTCTTAAACGAAGGATTAAGTGTTACAAAGTACTAGTGCTTAGTTTCAAAAATAGGTATACATACAATTCCGCTCGCCCTGAGCTTGTCGAAGGGCGCGCCGGTGGTTCGACAAGCTCACCACGAACGGCGCGCATAAGATAACTCAATTACGAAACTAAGCATTAGGTGACG
>JAUYMF010000098.1 GCA_030698765.1 Dehalococcoidales bacterium | reverse complement strand
ACGGTAAGTTGAACGGAGGTAATCAGTTATGCCCACATTCAAATGCGCAGACGTAGGGATGGCCTGCAGCTTTGAAGCCTCGGCGGCTACCAAAGAAGAGCTAATGCAAAAGATAGCCAAGCACGGCGAAGAAGCTCATGGACTGAAGACTATACCCCCAGATATCATGGCCAAAGTCGAGCAAGCGATTAAGGTCTAGGAGTAAGTTCCTTTCACAGATATATACAGAGGCTGTCCGAAAATGTCATTCTGAAGGAGCGGAGCGACTGAAGAATCTGGGGGTGGAGTGGCAAGACAGATGAATATGACCCCTCACCACCCGGATTCTTCGCGGAGTTTACACTGAGCGAAGCGAATGTGCTCAGAATAACAATAGGGATGTTTACTATCATAACAATGACAAACGAATCTTTCCGGACAGTCTCTGCCATCTCACATATTTTAAGTATGACTACGGATGTTATTTACAGTACCGGCTGTTTATACTTGGAATGTATAACCAGGGCTGGTATCCCCGTGCATACGCGAGGACAAATTGCAGCCAGGAAGGTGAGCCATGACCCAATTCAACTTAAACACAAGCGACAGCCTGGTAACCGGCAGGTCCATCAAATTCGGTACCGATGGATGGCGTGGCATTATCGCCGAGGACTTCACCTATGACAACGTCCGGCTCTGCGCCCAGGGACTGGCCGACTATCTACGGGGGAGCGCAGCCGCCAGCCGCGGGATAGTTATCGGCTATGATAACCGTTTTGCCTCCGAGGGCTTTGCGGCCGCGGCCGCCGAGGTGCTCTGCGCCAATGGTATCCGCGTTTTTCTCTGTCCCAGGTCAACACCCACACCTGTGGTCAGCTATGGCGTTGTCGCCAGAAAAGCGGGCGGCGCCATCGTAATTACGGCGAGTCATAACCAGCCTATCTGGAACGGCTTCAAGTACAAGACCGGTGACGGCGCCAGTGCCCCCTCTGAAGTCGCTTCCGGTATTGAACAAGCCGTAGCCCGGGTCAGCGGTATCAACCGAATACCTCTTCAGGAAGCGACCAGGGAAGGGTGGCTGGAAGAATATGACATTACCCCCCTGTACCTTACCCGCCTCCAGAACATTGTCGACGTCCCGATGCTGAGGCAGACCATGCTCAAAATAGGCATTGACCCCATGTACGGTGCCGCTAGCGGCTACCTCAGGACCCTTCTCCAGGGCGGTAATCTTGACATTACGGAAATCCACGGCGAACGTAACCCCATTTTCCCCGGCATGAAACAACCTGAGCCTGTTCCCGCCAATCTCACCGCTCTCTCTGAGGCTGTCAAGCAGGGCGGTTGGAGAGTGGGGCTGGCCACTGACGGCGATGCCGACCGCTTTGGCGCCGTAGATGAGCACGGCACGGTGCTCACCACTCTACAGGTATTTGCCCTGCTCTGCCTCTACTTTCTGGAAGTTCGCGGCGAGAGAGGCACCATTGTCAGAACGCTAACCCAGACACGCATGGTTGACCGTCTCGGCGAGATTTACAAATGTCCGGTCAGAGAGACCAGGATAGGCTTCAAGTACCTGGCGCCCGTCATGATGGCCGAAGACGCCATACTCGGTGGGGAGGAAAGCGGCGGCTATGGATTCCGGGGGCATATCCCAGAGCGTGATGGCATTCTGACCAGCCTTTACTTTCTGGACCTGATGGCCCGGACCGGTAAAACACCCTCAGAGCTAATCGACCATCTATACGGGAAGGTAGGCCCTCATCATTTCGAGCGGCGTGACCTGGAGTTTCCCGAAAAGCAGCGGACTGAAATCACGGAAAGGGTAGCAGAACACCAGCCGCAGCAGCTAATAGAACGGCGGGTGGTGAGAACGGACAGCCTCGATGGTTTCCGTTATGTGCTCGAAGACGGCTCATGGCTTCTGGTCAGGTTCTCCGGCACCGAACCGCTCCTCCGCATCTATGCGGAGAGTGATAGTCCTGAAACAGTGCAGCGCCTGCTTCGGCAGGGTCAGGAGATGGCCGGACTTTGACAGGCGATGAGCCTGGTATTGCCTATCGATTACGGGGTTGTTATCCGGCTGACCGCGCCCAACGGTCAATACGAGGGCATGTAGGCATGCTCCAGGTACTGGAGCATCATCCGTTTGCTGTTATAGTATGACGCGTTAATGGCAATCGCCGACCTTCGGACTTCGTCGAATGCGTTCGGTTGACGGTAAAACATGGGTACTATCACGTTCTCCAGTTTGTCGTAAAGAGAGTCGGCTTCCTTTATCGTGCTGACCTCCGGTGAGGGCTGGCCTATTGACCAGCCGGTGACGCCCTCAAAGTGCCCCTCCACCCACCAGCCGTCAAGGACGCTCAAGCTGGGGACGCCGTTAAAGGCGGCTTTCATGCCGCTCGTCCCTGACGCTTCATCGGGTTTTAGAGGAGTGTTCAACCAGAGGTCAACCCCGGCGCAGATATACTTGGCCAGTGACAAATCGTATTCTTCCAGGAAGACCAGAGGTACCGTCCCGCTTAACTGTTTGGCTACCTGAAAAACTCTTCGGATAAGGGCTTTGCCCCCTTCATCCCGCGGGTGCGCCTTACCCGCATAGACTATCTGGAGCGGACCGGCTTCACGCGCGATTCTTTTCAGGCGCTCCAGATTGCTGAGCAAGAGGTCAGCCCGTTTATAGGCGGTCATACGGCGAGCAAAACCGAGGGTCATAACGGAAGGGCTCAGGCTGACGCCGGTACGCCGCTTTACCTCTGAAATCAGGTCTTGTTTGGCTTCAAGATGTGCCTGGTGGACTTCCTGAATGGGCAGACTCACTACGTAGCGCAGGTAAAGGTTATCCTGCCGCCACTGTGGAACGTGGCGGTCGTATAGCCGCTGGAAGGGTTCAGAAGTCCAGGTGAGGGCATGGACGCCGTTAGTTATTGAGTTTATCGGATAGCCGGGGAACATCGTGCTTGAAATCTCCTCGTGGCGCATGGAGACCCCGTTAATATAGCGGGAGAAGAACAAGGCCAGGTAAGTCATATTGAGCACGTCATCCTGAAGACATTCAATAGACATTAACTTGTGAGTCATCTCATCACCCAGCACCTCTTTGACGAGGTCAAAGGGGAATTTATCAAACCCGGCCGGCACAGGGGTATGTGTGGTGAAGACACACTGGTCTCGTACCCGCTCGATGTTCTCCAGGGCATTCACCGGCAGGGCCGATTGCTCCGCCTCCTTTGAAAGTAAAGCCATGGTCAGCAGCGCCGAGTGTCCCTCGTTCATGTGGTAGACCGTCACGTCCGTATATCCCAGGGCGCGCAGTATGGCCAGTCCTCCCATTCCCAGCACCACCTCCTGACACAGCCGGTAGTGCTCATCACCGCCATAGAGCTGGTCGGTCAGAGTACGGTCGAATTCATTGTTCTCCGGCAGTGCCGTATCCAGGAATAATACAGGTATATCATCAGCTATAGGACTCGGCAGCACGTAGCGCCAGGGCCGTATCCAGACCTTCCGCCCTTCAATGGTCACCGTGACACGAACCGACAGCGGTTCAAGGTGGTCTTCGGGGTTCCATTCCGCCGGGCTTTCCCGCTGGTTCCCGTCAGCATCCAGGTGCTGACGAAAGTACCCCTTACGGTGCAAAAGTGTCACCGCGACCAGCGGTATGCCGATATCGGCAGCAGCCCGCAGGGAATCCCCGGCAAGGATCCCCAGGCCACCGCTATAGGTGGGCATGGACGCGGTAAGTCCAATCTCCATGGAAAAATAGGCTACTATTGATGACTGGAGTGGCTGAATACTCATCTTCTGCCTCCCGCCTGGTTTTTGGACTGTAAAGATTGACTAACCATTAGAGATTGACCAGAATATCGTCCCCGCTTACTTTAACGGCGTAAACGGACAGGGGGCGCGGTGAACGGAACAGCTTGCTGACGGATGCCTTGATACCTGTCCAGTCCGTCCACCGGATTATCCGGCCATC
>JAUYMF010000097.1 GCA_030698765.1 Dehalococcoidales bacterium | reverse complement strand
CCTCTTCTGGTATTCACTTAGACCCTGAGCCAGTGCGGCAGCAGTCGTTGTTTTGCCGACTCCACCCTTCTGATTAGCTATGCAAAAAACCGGCATGATGCCCCTCTAGCCGGTAACAATAGCGTAATTACGCAATTACGTCAATACTCTATTGCGCAGGTTCTGTTTGCATTCGGTGGGTTTTATTTGTCATTGCGAGGAGGCGTAGCCGACGTGGCAATCTGAGGGGTGAGGTATACCCTTCCCCACACACAGATTGCTTCGCCCTCGGGCTGAACTCGGGCTGAAGCCCTCGGGACTTCGGCATGAGCTCAGTCGAACGCTGAACTCGGGCTGAAGCCTTCCGCCTATAGCGGAATGGTCTCGCAATGACAGCAGTGGCGGCAGCGTAACTATAGGTGTTACTTGTTACTAGTTTATCTTAGCTTTTAGTTATCAATTTTAATCAGAACTTAATACTCCCTCTGTTATGATAATGGTCAGTAAGGGAAATGGGAGACAGTAGACATGACACGAGCCTTGAGGATAATCCGGATAATCTTTATTCCCGCCAGCCTGATATTCCTGCTATCGGGCTGCGGCCTCGGAGCGGCTGAGAGCCGGGCGACGCAGGAACAGCCCGTAACCGTGCAGCGGGGCAACCTGGAAGTAGATATCACCGCCGTCGGTAACCTGGCATTATCCCGGACAGAGGAACTAGCTTTCGAGATGGCGGGAACCGTTGAGGAAGTGCTGGTGGGTGAAGGTGATTCTGTGAGCAAGGGACAGGAACTGGTGAGACTTGATACCTCGGAGTGGGATAAACAACTCAGAACGTTAGAGAAAGCGCTGGCCACAGCGGAGCGTACCCTGACCACCAAGGAGCGTGACCTGGCCAGAGCCGAGCGACAGGTTACCACCAAAGAACTGGCGGTGCGACAGGCGGAACTCGACGTGCAGTCGGCGGAATATAACCTGGGTCAGATAGCCGATGTCAAAGCGGCGCAAGAAGCCGTGGACGAGGCTGAGATACAGCTAAAAATTGCCAGGGCAATGCTGGAGGCGGGCAGTGACCTGGGTGCGGGCTACTGGATTGACCGGATAGCGATCAGCGAGAACCTGCTGGACGCCGCCCAGAGAAAGCTGCAAAGGATTCTGGATGGCAGTAGTGCTACGGTAACCGGTGATGTGGCGCTGAAGGTAGCTAAAACTCATCTCCAGGTTGAGCAAAGCCAGAGACAGCTTGAGGATGCCGGGATAGCGGTAGAGGATGCCAGGTTAGCCGTGGCTGATGCCCGGTTGTCCAGGGATGATGCCGGACAGGATGCAAACGACGCCCGGAGCGCACTGGATGAAGCCAGAGGTTTCAGCCCTGTTATTAAAGCTCCCTTCGATGGTTTCATTACTAAAGTCAACGTAGAGGGGGGAGACGAAATCCAGAAAGGTACCGTTGCCGTACAGCTTGCCGACCCGAATAAGTTCGAGGCTGAAATACTGGTCAGTGAGAGAGATATACCGCAGGTCAGCCTGGGGGGAAGGGCTACGGTAGGGGTAGACGCCCTGCCCGGGATGAGTCTTCCGGCTGAAGTCACCCATATTTCCCCGACCGCTACCATTTCACAGGGAGTGGTGAATTACAAGGTGAAGGTTACACTGCAACCGATTGAGGAGATAGCCCGGCAACGCCAGGTGTCGCCTCCTGCGGTGGCGACGGGGAACGCAACTCAGGGCGAACTCCCCGAGCGTTTGCAGCAATCCGTTGCCGCGGGGCGCATCACCCCGGAGCAGGCGGAGGAGATGATGAGGCAATTCCCTCAGGGGATGGGGAGACAACCGGGGACATCCGGCCAGACAGGTCAGGAGGTGCCGGCACTGTCTCTTGCCGATTTCCATCTCAGGGAAGGCTTGACCGTGATGGTGAGTATCATCGTGGAGCAGAGGAACAACGTGCTGCTGGTGCCGAACGCGGCGATAACCACACAGGGCAGGCAGACTATTGTCCAGGTACTGGGCGCGGACGGTACGCGGGAACAACGGACCATCGAGACCGGCATCAGCGACTACCAGTTCACTGAAGTGACCGGTGGTCTCAGTGAAGGAGAGCAGATTATCGTACCGCAGGGGACGGCTACCACCCCGACCACGCAAACAAGGCAGGGACAGCAGGGTGGCATGTTTGTACCGGGGATGAGAATCAGATGATTCGTCTGGAAGATGTCACCAAGGTCTATCCCATGGGGAAGAGAGATCTAAAGGTGCTCAGAGGAGTAAGCCTTAACATCGAAAAGGGGGAAATGGTGGCGATTATGGGGCCCTCCGGTTCCGGTAAATCAACCATGCTCAATCTACTGGGTTGTCTGGATAAACCGACCTCCGGTAGTTACTATCTGGAAGGCAAGGAAGTAAGCCGTCTCGGTAACCGGGAACTGGCCGCCATCAGGAGCCGGAAGATAGGTTTTGTCTTTCAGAGCTTTAACCTGCTGCCCCGGCTCTCGGCGCTGGCCAATGTCGAGCTTGGTATGAGATATGCCGGTGGCGTTGACCGCAAGAGATCTGTCGAGGCGCTGGCCAGAGTCGGCCTGTCTGACCGGGCGAATCACCGCCCCACCGAGCTTTCCGGCGGTGAGATGCAGAGGGTCGCAATTGCCCGGGCCCTGGTCAAGAACCCGCCGCTGGTGCTGGCTGATGAGCCTACCGGGAATCTGGACAGCCGTTCCGGTGAGGAGGTAATGTCTATTCTGACGTCTCTACATGATGAGCAGGGGATTACCCTGGTGATGATAACCCATGAGGCCAGCATTGCCAGCCATTGCCAGCGTGTTATCCGTATCATGGATGGTCAGATAGTGGGGGAGGAGAAGGTATGAAGAAGTGGTTTGAGCCTGTGATCACCGCCTGGGTCGGCATCATAACCCATAAACTGCGCAGCTTTCTGACTATTCTTGGTATTGTCATCGGAGTTGCCGCCGTGATTAGCCTGATGTCCATCGGCAAGGGCGCCCAGGCGGATATCCTGGCGCGTATCGGGAGCCTGGGCTCAAACCTGATTACTATCGGCCCCGGTTCGTCTACATTCGGGGGAGTCAGGGGGGCTACCGGCAGTGTCCGTACTCTGACCCAGGAAGATGCGGCCGCAATAGCCGACCAGGTCGCCGGTGTAGCCCTGGTCGCCCCTACCTACGCCAGCAACCTGCAGGTAGTTGCCGGAAGCAATAATATGAATTCCCAGGTTACGGGCGTCCCCCCGGAGTACCGGGAGATACAGAACCTGGAGATTGCCAGCGGCGCCTTCTTCTCTGATTATGAGTACCAGCGCGGCGCCAGGGTAGCTGTGCTCGGCTCTGAGGTGAAAGAGACCCTGTTCGGAGATACTGACCCGGTAGGGCAACAGATGAGAATGGGAAGTAATATTGTCCGCGTCATCGGGGTACTGGAGAGTAAGGGGGGCGGGTTCAACTCGGCGGATAGTTCCATTCTGGTACCATTGACAGCCATGCAGCAGATGGTCGCCCAACCGCGCACCAGTCAGGGCGAGCGTGTAGTATCGTCAATCGTGCTGACAATAAGTGATGAGAAGCAGGCGGAAAGCGTGGTACAGGAAATCACGAACCTCCTCCGCACCCGGCACCGCCTCGGACCTAATGTGGATGATGACTTTAGCATTATCTCCATGCAGCAGATAGCGGAAACTGTCTCGCAGGCTACCGGCACGATGACCGCTCTCCTGGGGGCTATTGCGGCAATTTCATTGCTGGTGGGGGGAATCGGGGTGATGAATATCATGCTGGTATCGGTACTGGAGAGGACCAGAGAGATTGGCATCCGCAAGGCGCTGGGCGCCAGGGAATATGATATCTGGCTGCAATTCCTGATTGAGGCCGCCTTCCTGACCCTGGCGGGAGGTATTATCGGCGTTATTGCCGGGTGGGTGGTCTCTTACATGGTTTCCCGCACGGGACTGGTGACCCCCGTGGTCAGCGCTGATATCGTGATTCTGGCTGTTTCCGTATCAGTCGGCATCGGTCTGTTCTTCGGTTTTTATCCGGCGTGGAATGCTTCTCGGCTCGACCCTATTGAAGCGCTCCGGGCGGAGTGAGATGGGGTATTCTTCGGCCGAGATTGCATAGCGTGTTGAGCAAAGTATAAAATTGCGTTCCCGGCCGGCTTGCACTTCCGGCAGAATAGGAATAAATTATAGCGGGCGTCTTACTGCTTATCAGGACGGAATAACTATGGAAAAGCTTCTTTTCGGTACCGGCGGCACCCCCCACAGCGCCCGGGAAAGGTCTACCGTATCCGGGATTGAACGGATTGCCGAGCTCGGGCTGGGCTGCATGGAGCTGGAGTTTGTCCAGGGGGTGAGGATGGGAGAACAGTCTGCCCGCCAGGTATCCGAGGTAGCGGGACGGGAAGGGATAAAGCTGTCGGCGCACGCTCCTTACTTCATCAACCTGAACGCCCGCGAGCCGGAGAAGATAAAAGCCAGCCAGCAACGCTTGCTGCAATCGGCCCGGATTGCCTCTATCTGTGGGGCGGAGAGCGTTGTTTTCCACGCCGCTTTTTACCTTGGCGACTCACCCGAGGAAACTTATCCCCGCGTAAAAAAATACCTTCAGGAAGTAATGGCCCAGCTCAGAGAAGAAAATAACAGGGTGTGGCTCAGGCCGGAAGTTACCGGTAAAGGCAGCCAGTTTGGTACGGTAACGGAAATAATCAATCTCTGTAACGAGGTGGAGGGGCTGGCCCCCTGCATCGACGTTGCCCACTGCCATGCCCGGACGGGGGAGTTCAATTCTTACCCGGAATTTGAGGCGGTTCTGTTACAGATTAAAGAGGGGTTAGTCCTGGCTGCCCTGGACAATATGCACATTCATTTTTCCGGTATCAAGTACGGAGCCAGGGGAGAAATAAAACATCTGGACCTGGAAGACTCGGACTTTCAGTACGTTGAACTCCTTCAGGCATTGAAGGACCAGCAGGTTAAGGGTCTGGTCATCTGTGAAAGCCCGAGTCTGGAGAGTGATGCACTGCGGCTACAGGAGACCTACGACGGTTTGAAGAAAGCGCCCTGAAAATCCGGCTATGCGCGAGTAAGACAATTCGGCCAAGGGGTCTGGCGTGCCGATCCGGGAATCTGCTGTGAGGGTATTTGATAATCGCGTGAGCATATCAAGGCAATCCGCCCCGGGCTCACGGATTGCTTCGGGCTTTGCCCTCGCAATGACAAATATAAGCAACTAAAGGCGAATAAAACCCCTGGTTTTCCTATGTACGGCGCTTTCTGTTATAATATAAAAGGGTGAGGCTGAGAATCAAGCCAGGACCATTGAGGTAAGTGATGTCATCAACCTGGAAACGTAGCGGATTACTATACATTGCTATTTTGCTGGCCGGTGTGGCTCTGGCCACCGTCCTCTTTTCCCCGACTCAAGAACCCGCGAAAATCCCTTTGAGTGAAGTAGCGTCCATGTCACGGAGCAATCAGATTGAGAGGATTGTGGTGGAGGATGAATGGTTGACTATTACCACTACCGATGGCACCGAACTGAAAAGCTTTAAGGGTGATACCAGCCTGTTTGAAATTACCGGGCTTAATCTTGAAGGGGTAGAGTTCGTTATCGAACCCGGCGGTATTGACTGGGGGAGTATGCTGCTTGGTTTCCTGCCGCTGCTCTTGTTCGGTGGCTTGCTCTTTTTCATATTCTTCCGTGCCCGTGGAGCTAATAACCAGGCTCTCAATTTTGGCCGCAGCCGGGCCAGGCTCTTCTCCCAGGACAAACCGACGGTAACCTTCGATGACGTTGCCGGAGTGGATGAAGCCAAACAGGAACTGTACGAAGTAGTGGAGTTTCTCAAGTCACGGGAGAAATTCCAGAGTCTGGGAGCACGTATCCCCAAGGGAGTATTGCTGGTGGGCCCGCCTGGTACCGGCAAGACGCTGCTGGCCCGCGCGGTAGCCGGTGAAGCCGGGGTGTCTTTCTTCTCCATCAGCGGCAGTGAGTTTGTCGAGATGTTTGTCGGTGTTGGCGCCTCACGGGTACGTGACCTCTTTGATCAGGCTAAGCGTAGTGCTCCCTGTATCGTCTTCGTTGATGAGATTGATGCCGTCGGCCGCCAGCGCGGCGCCGGTCTGGGGGGGAGCCATGATGAACGGGAACAGACCTTGAACCAGATACTGACCGAGATGGACGGTTTTGATACCAATACCAGTGTCATTGTGCTGGCAGCCACCAACCGTCCTGATATACTTGACCCGGCTTTGCTGCGTCCCGGCCGTTTCGACCGGCGGGTAGTCCTCGACCGCCCTGATATTGTCGGGCGGACTGCCATACTTAAGGTACATTCTAAAGGTAAGCCGTTTGATAGCGGCGTCGACCTGGAAATGCTGGCCAAGCAGACCGCCGGTTTCAGCGGCGCTGACCTTGCCAATCTGGTTAATGAAGCGGCTATTCTGGCAGCGAGGCGCGGCGAGAAAAGTATCGGGATGAGAGAACTGGAAGAGTCCATTGACCGCGTAATTGCCGGTCCGGAGAGAAAGAGCAAAAAGATAAGCGCCCGGGAAAAAGAAATTACCGCCTATCATGAGGCGGGACATGCCCTGGTAGCCCGCACCCTGCCCAACGCTGACCCGGTGCGGAAGGTAACCATAATACCCCGTGGCATGGCCGGAGGTTATACCAGGTTTCTTGAGGAAGACCGCAGTATGTATACCCGCTCCCAGCTTAAGGATACCCTGGCTACCCTGATGGGCGGTCATGCCGCCGAAGAGATGATATTTAACGAGCGGACGACAGGGCCGCACAGCGACATTAAACGGGCGACCGATTATGCCCGTAAAATGGTTGTTGATTTCGGCATGAGCGATAAGCTGGGGCCGAGGACTTATGGTGATAAGCAGGAAATGGTCTTCCTCGGCCGTGAGATTGCTGAGCAGAGGGACTACAGTGAAAGGTTTGCCCTGGAAATTGACCGGGAAGTTAACAAGATTATCGACGAAGCTTACCAGACGGCGAAAAGGATTTTAGCCGAAAATAGGACAAAGTTAGTTCAAATAGCCGATAAGCTTATTGCCCAGGAGACATTGGAGGGTAAAGACTTAGACGAGCTCCTGGGGGACGTACAGCCTAAACCTGCCCCCAAAGTTACCCCCAGCCCCACCCCGGTACCGGTAGAGCCGGAAGTTGAGGCTAACCCGGTTTCTAAACCCGCCTCCCGAAAGCCCCGGGCGATACCGGAACTGATGCCCAAACAGACCCCGACGCCGTCCGATTAGACAGGGATTGAAGGGAAGTAACTATCTCTTCCGCCTGACAATATAATCGGCCAGTGCCAGCAGTGATTGACGGCTGGCGTTATCAGGTAGCTGCTTGAGGTTGCGGCAGGCTTGAGCACTGTATTCTGAGGCAACCTGGTAACATTCCTGGATGATTGACGAGTCACGTACCATTTCTATCGCCTGTTTTATGTTTTCCCGGTCATCATGATCGCGGAACAGTCTCTTTACCGGATTGTCCTCGGGGTAGCGTTCCAGAAGCAGTATTGAGGGCAGGGTGATGGTACCCTGGGCTAAATCAGAGCCGGTTGGTTTGCCCAGTTCCTCTTCAGTGCCGATAAAATCCAGGATATCATCCACAATCTGGAAAGCGATACCCAGGTTGTGAGCGTACTCGATCAGTATCTGGATTGACGCTTCCGGGGCCTGGCTCAAAGCAGCCCCCGATTCGGTTGACATGCAAAAGAGGGAAGCCGTCTTCTGGGTGACCCTTTGCATATACTGGGAACGGCTTTGTTCGAGATCGAAGGCGCTGAAGGACTGGCTCAGCTCTCCACTGGAGATAGTCTTGAGTGTCCTGGCGAAGAGCTTGATGACACGCAGGTTCCCGGTGCTGGCGGTAAGCGCTCCCGCCTCGGCGAAGAGGTAATCCCCGAGGAGTACCGCTTTTTCCGCACCCCACAGGCTGTAGACTGTCCGGCGCCCCCGCCGCGTTTGCGAGTTATCGATAGCGTCATCATGTACCAGGGTAGCCGTGTGCATAATTTCAACCGCTGTCGCCATCGGCAGCAGAAGCTCGAGGTTGTAGTCATAGAACTGGCCTGACATCAGGGTTAGTATCGGCCGTATCCTCTTGCCATTGCTCTTCAGGCTGTAATCTAATAGTTCGGAGAGACGGGGGTAATCAGCCTGGCTGACGGCAACGAGCCTATCTTCAACCCTGGTCAGGTCTTCCTGGACCGGCGCGTAAATTTCGGCTAGTTCCAACGTTATCCTCTCCTTTTTACAGGGTGAACGGAATTAACAATTGACCTTGACTAAACCTGCCCCAGACGGCTGGTCTCTGCTTCAGCTACCGCTCCATCCAGCTTGGTAAAGAGGGGCTTGGATTCCCGCAGCTTCTGCCCCGGTTCCGGCACAGTTGGCTGCCAGCCATAATCTTCAACCTTGCCCTCAAAGCCAAGATACTCGTGCACTTTCTGGGAGCTAAAGGGCAGGAAGGGATAGAGCACTGTTTTAAGGCAGGATATTGCGCAAAGAGCTACATAAAGGGAATCGGCAGCCGCCTGCCGGTCCTCTTTTATTATCTTCCAGGGAGATTTCTGATCCAGATAGCGGTTAGCGTCATGGGCCAGGGACATCGCCGTTCTGATCGCTTCCCGGAAAGAGCAGCGGGATAGAAGCGCGTCCACGCTGCGCGGGGTATCGATGGCCTTATCGAGCAGTGCCCGTGAACTGCTGTCCAGCTCCGCCGGCGCCGGCACGCAGCCATCGAAGTTGCGATATGTTAAGGTAAGCACCCGGTTGACCAGGTTACCGTAGGTAGCTACCAGTTCGTCATTATTGCGGCGGATGAACTCGCGCCAGGAGAAATCGGTGTCACTCGTTTCCGGCATGTTAATTGAGAGCAGGTAACGCAGCGGGTCCGGGTCATACCGTGAAAGATAATCAGGCAGCCAGACCGCCCAGTTCTGACTGGTGGATAGTTTCCTGCCCTCGATGGTCAGGAATTCGTTAGCCGGGATATCATAGGGCAGGTTCAGGTCGCCATAGCCCATCAGCATTGCCGGCCAGATAAGGGTATGGAAGGGAATGTTGTCCTTGCCGATGAAATAGTAGCTCTTGGCCTCATCATGTTGCCAGAAGGAGCGCCACCGCTCATCATCTCCGCCGGATTTAGCCCATTCTCTGGTGGCGGAAAGATAGCCAATGACCGCCTCAAACCAGACGTAGATACGTTTGTTCTCAAATCCGGCTACCGGTACCGGTACTCCCCAGTCAATATCACGGGTAATGGCTCTATCCCGGAGTCCCTCTTTCAGGTAGCGCTGGGTGAGCATAAAGACATTAGGACGCCACTGACTTTGCTTTTCCGCCCACGCCGAGAGACAGTCGCTGAAAGAGCTCAGCCTTAGAAAGAAGTGCTCGGTCTCCCTGAACTCAGGGGTACTGCCGCAGACGCGGCAGTGCGGGTTAATCAGTTCAGCGGTGTTCATCGGCTTGCCGCATTGATCACACTGGTCACCACGGGCGCGGGGAGAGGCGCAGTACGGGCAGGTGCCCTCGACATAGCGGTCGGGCAAGAAACGCCGGCATTGAGGACAGAAGGCTTGTGACGTGGTATCTTTGTAGATATAACCCCGTTCCAGCAGTTTCAGAAAGATATCCCGGGTTACTTCAGCATGGTTGGCGGTGCTGGTGCTGGTGAACAGATCGAAGGAAATACCCAGTTTCGACCACGAATCAAGGAAAGACCGGTGATAAAATGCCGCAACCTCGGCCGGTTTCTTCCCCTCCTGTTCCGCCTTAATGGTTATTGGTGTGCCGTGCTGGTCAGAACCGGACACCATCAATACTTCATTGCCTTTGGCGCGGTGATAGCGGGCGAATATATCCGCCGGTAGATAAGCCCCGGCGATGTGGCCTAAATGCAGCGGCCCGTTAGCGTAAGGCCAGGCTACCCCGATGAAAATTTTCTCACTCATTATTGTTCCGGTTGATAGACCCCCCGTCTACAGCCTGACCGTTTAGCTCAAATTTGTATCTTCCGGCTATATCAACAGGCAAACACAATATAAACCAAAGTTTTGTATTCTGTCTACCCTGCAAAGGAGCCGATTTGAAGGGTTAGAACAAAGGAGCGCGGCACCAATTATCGTCTACTCCCCAACAAGACAAAGATTGCGGAACTGCGCGCTTGCGCTATGGTATTATTCGGTTTTGGTTGGCGGTGTCATTGCGAGACCATTCCGGCAGAGCCGGAAGGCGAAGCAATCTCGGCGGGGGCGGAATTATCCCTTACCCCCAGATTGCCACGTCGTCCACCGGAGGCGGACTCCTCGCAATGACAACACGAGTAACGTGCTTTTTATTGGA
>JAUYMF010000096.1 GCA_030698765.1 Dehalococcoidales bacterium | reverse complement strand
GAATGCCTCTTCGACAGCACTGGACGGTACGTTTGCCGCAGCGATCATGATAGCCATATCACGGTTGACCGGCAGTTCATCCTTCTGTGAACCAGGCGTACAACTGATGATAGTCAGTGACAGTATACAGAGCACTATTATCAGCGTAATTTTGTGAATAGTCATGTGATTCCTCCTTTTTTAGGATCTCAATAATACTCAGGCTATCTTTTCCAGCGCCTGGGCCAGGTCGGTGGGGAGGGGAGCCTCAAACTCCACGTATTCCCCGGTGGAAGGTAGTCTGAAACCGAGGCGGGAGGCGTGCAAAAACTGCCGTGAAAGATGGTCTGATTTCACGCCGTAGACCTTGTCCCCCACCACCGGGTAGCCGATTGCCGCCAGGTGCACCCGTATCTGGTGGGTGCGCCCGGTCTGAGGCCTGACTTCGAGCAGGGTGTAGTTGCCGATATACCTGACAACATGGTATTTAGTCCGAGCTTCCCGCCCCTTGTCCTCAGCTACCACCGCCATGCGTTCCCGGTTCCGGCGGTCGCGCCCGATTGGCGCCTCAATAGCGCCATCCTGCGGCGTCAGGCGTCCCCTGACCAGTACCAGGTAAGTTTTGGCTACCGTGCGGGACTTGAATTGGTCTGCCAGGTACTGGTGAGCCGTACTATTCCTGGCAACTACTATCACCCCTGAGGTATCTTTGTCCAGCCGGTGCACAATCCCCGGCCGCTGCCAGTCACCGCTATCCGGCAGCTCTGATAAACGGGACAGCACGGCGTTAGCCAGGGTATGAGCCGGGTGTCCCGGCGCCGGGTGTACAGTCAGTCCCGCCGGCTTATCGATAACCAGCAGGTCAGCATCCTCATAGAGGATATTCAGGGGGATATTCTCCGGCGCTAAGGAAGCGGGGGTGGGGGGAGTCAGGTTAATAGTTAATCTGTCTCCGGCGCTGAGCTTGAGTCCCGCCCTGGCAGTGCGGTCGTTGACCCTGATATTGCCATCGCCAATCAGCTTCTGAACCTGAGTCCGGGAGATTTCCGGGTAATGCTGACTGACGTACTTATCGAGGCGGGCTCCCTCTTCAGTAACCACCAGATGAAATTCCCGGAGATTACTCATTAACCTCACTCCCTGGGTTGAGGGTCAGGACTGTTTAGCCCTGGCCGGGAACAATAGAGAATAAGCGAATATCAAAGCGCCGATAACAATGGAGGCATCGGCAACATTAAACGCCGGCCAGAAACCGAAATCGACAAAATCAGTGACCGAACCCAGGCGAAGCCGGTCTATCAGATTACCCACCGTACCACCCAGAATCAGACCGAGAGCTGGTTTGCTCAGGCTGTCATTGAGAAAGGGAAAACGGTGATAGAAAAAGATGAAGAAGACCAGCAGGGCAATAATGCCGGCTATCGCCAGAACCGTCAGCGTGAATGAGAAACCCTGAAACAGGCCAAAAGCGGCGCCGGGATTGCGGATATGAGTCAGCCGCAACCACCCTGTCAGTGGTAGTGATTCTCCCAAGTCCAGGTTGGCCCTTATCCAGAGCTTGGTAAGCTGGTCTAGAGCTGACACCAGCAATGCAGTGAGAAAAAAGAGCGCGTTCCACAGCCCCGCCCGGAGGGAATCAGCCCTTTTCATTCTTTGCCTTACAGCTAATGCAAAGACTCGCCTGTGGCAGGACTTCGAGCCGGGCCGGGTCTATCGGTTGACCGCAGCTATCACACAGACCATAAGTCCCTTCTTCAAACTTCTGCAAAGCGTGTTCTATCTCGGCAAGATGGTCCCTGGCCTGTTTCTGCAGGGCCAGCCGCTTCTCAAATTCAAAACTTTCGGTAGCTTCCTCTTCCCTTTTGCCAAAGGGGCTACCCTCTCGTCTCACCTCTGCGGGGCGGGCGTTAGTTTCTAACTGTTCCAATTCCCCGGTTAAGCGCTTTTTTTCACTCTCCAGGCGAGAGCGTAGCTGTGCTAATTGTGTCGTCACTTGTTTTTCCTCCCGCTCACCTGCCAGGTATTAAGTAACTTCTTCTGATTTCTTGCGTCTGGATGCTGACAGGTAAACTTTTATAATCAGGTGTTATTTCAGAGAGCAACAGTGAATGAGGGCAGATTAGTCTTGTGGCAGCAGACCGGGTAGCTGTGGTTCATCAGCACCACAGAGTACAGGAACCGGATACAGCAACGGCCCGGATATATTGTTTTTTGATTGCCAGGTATTACAGAATTCAATAATCACCGCTGGTCCATCCCGGAATCCCGGTATAATCCAAAGTGCCAGAGTATACCATATTTCCAGTATGTCTTCAATGTATACTATTCAAGCCTTTTTATCAAGCTGACCGTTTTAGATATTTCACTCTGCAATTGTAGGCTGTTATCTCCTGACTTTCAATTCTTGCCAGCAGGGACCGGATAACCTATAATCTTCAACGAAGGAGAAACCGTGATGAGGCTTTCCATTCAGCTAGCTCCCAAGCACCCTCGAGGGCTGTCTCTCTCCAATCCGGTGATGACTGCCTCGGGCACCTTCGGCTATGGCATCGAGAACAGCCGCCTGTTCGATATCCAGAAACTGGGGGCTATCATCTGCAAGGGGACTACCCTTGAACCCAGGGAAGGCAACCTTCAACCCAGAATAGCCGAGACCGCCAGCGGTATGCTCAACTCCATCGGCCTGCAAAATATCGGCGTTGAGGCTCTAATCAGAGAAAAGGCGCCGGTCTGGGCAAACTGGAGAGTGCCGGTCATCGTCAATATTGCCGGTGAGACGGTTGATGATTACGCCCGATTAGCCCACCGGCTCGACGGCGTGACTGGTATCAGCGGCCTGGAAGTAAACATCAGCTGTCCTAACGTGAGGGGGGGCGGGGCTGAGTTCGGGGCTAAACCTGATTCCGCCGCCGAGGTAACCGCCGCCGTCAGGCAGGCCACCACACTGCCGGTACTGGTCAAGCTGACTCCCAATACCGCTGATATCGTCAAGGTGGCGGTGGCGGCGACGGAAGCCGGAGCGGACGCCATCTCCCTGATTAACACCCTGAAGGGCATGGCGATAGACGTGAACCGGCGCCGGCCCGTCCTGGGCAACATTACCGGGGGGTTATCCGGACAGGCCATCAAACCGGTGGCGCTGTACATGGTCTATGAGGTGGCGGCGGCTGTGGAGATACCGGTCATTGGCATCGGGGGCATTGTCACCGCCACTGATGCCATCGAGTTTATCATGGCGGGCGCCAGCGCCGTCGAGATAGGCATGGCCGGTTTTGTTAATCCCAGTGCCCCCCTCGATGTGCTGGCGGGTATCGAGCGGTTCCTGGAAAAAGAGGGGATAGAAGACATCAACGAGCTTATCGGCGCGGCGCGAAGGTAAGCAAAGCCAGATTACTCCAGCACTACCAGTGCCACCATCAGGCCTATGCCCAGTAATATCGCCACGAAGTGCCCGGCGGCAATAATCAGCCGGTCACAGGTACGGTGGATTTCAGGAACGATGTCCGAGCCGGCGATATAGATGAAACCACCCGCCGTAATCGGCAGCATCAATGCGGAGAGCCCGCTGATATGCTGACCAATAACCAGGACGATAACCGCACCAATGACCGCCGTCAGAGCGGCGGCAAAGTTAAACAGCAACGCTTTCTTTATCGTGAAGCCAGCGTAAACCAGCACTCCGAAATCGCCAATCTCCTGTGGTATTTCATGTGCCATGACCGCTACAGTCGTGGCGATACCGAGGGGAATACTGACCATATAGCTGGCCGCGATCAGGACGCCGTCAATGAAATTATGCAAAGACTCACTGATCAGGTTCAGAGCGGCTACCGGGTGTACATGGTGCTCTGAGGTGGGGATATGGCAATGACGCCAGTGGATAGAGCTTTCGATAGCAAAGAAAGCCAGCATACCGGCAATAATCAGCAATGGAGTCAGTAAGCCGGTACCCAGCTCTTCGAAGGCTTCCGGTATGAGGTGGATGAAGGCATCCCCGGCCAGGGCGCCGGCCGCGAAGCTGATG